>JBLNAW010000289.1:0-4702 GCA_050259555.1 Solirubrobacterales bacterium | reverse complement strand
TCGACCTCGAGGGCCTCGACAAGCAGGCCGACGGCGGGACGCACGTGCGCTCGACCGCCGAGGTCGGCCGCGTGCGCGTCGCGAAGACCGAGAGCAAGGGCAAGGGCTTCAAGCGCATGCGCATCGAGCTCGTCGACGCCGGATAGCGTGCCGATGAGCGCCCGAGCCCCGCGCGGCGGCGCGTTCGGCGCGCTCCTGGTCGGGCTCGCGTCGCTCCTCTTCGGCACCGTCGTGATCTTCGGCAAGCTCGCGCTCCGCGAAGACGTGAGCGTCGCCTCGATGCTCGCGATCCGGTTCGCGCTGGCGGCGGTGCTCCTCGCCGCGGCGCTCGCCGTCACGCGCGGGCCGCTCCTCGCCGCTCCGGGCGAGCGGACCGGCCTCGCCCTCCTCGCGCTCTTCGGCTACGCGGTCGAGACCTTCTGCTTCTTCTCGGCCGCCGAGCACGGCACCGCGGCGGCAGTCACGCTCCTGTTCTTCACGTACCCGGTGTTCGTGACCCTCGGTTCCTGGCTCCTCGGCCGAGGCACGCCGGCGCGGCTCACGGTGATCGCGCTGGCGTGCGCGATCGCGGGGGCGGTCGTGGTCGCCACGGGTGGGAGCCTCGCGATCGACGGGATCGGCGTGGCGTTCGCGCTCGGCGCCGCGGTCACGTATACGGGGTACCTCCTCGGGGCGGACGCCGTGCTGAAGCGGACGAACGCGATGACGAGCTCGATGTGGGTGAGCGGCGGCGCGTCGATCGGCCTGCTCGCCTACGCGCTCGCGTCCGGCCTGTGGGTCGGGCCCGCCGGGTGGGACGCGTGGTGGCCGATCGTCGGCATGGGTCTCGCGAGCGCGGGAGCCTTCGTCGCGCTCCTCGCCGGCCTGCGGCGGGTCGGCGCGGTGCGCACCTCGATCGTCGCCTCGACCGAGCCGCTCGCCGCGGCGCTGCTCGGGTTCGTGTTCCTGGACGAGCGCGTGAGCCTCGCGCTCGTGGCCGGGGGCATCCTCATCCTCGCCGGCGCCGTCATCGCGAGCGTTGCACGCCCCGCCACGCCCCAGGAGCAGCAGATCCCCTGATCACGCACCTCCGTCTCGGACCCCGCGCGGTACGGTAGTGAGGCGATGGCCCCGCCCGAGCGACTCACGCCCCTCGACGCGTCGTTCCTGTACCTGGAGCGGCCGGCCATGCACATGCACGTCGCGGCGCTCTCGGTCTTCGACCCGTCGAGCCGGCCGGACGGGCGCCTGCGGTTCGAGGACGTCGAGGCGAACCTCGCGTCGCGGATCCATCTCGCGCCGAGGTTCCGGCACAAGGTCCTCACGGTCCCGCTGAACCTCGGGCTGCCGCTCTGGGTGGATGACCCCCACTTCGATCTCCACTTCCACGTGCGGCGGGCGGCCCTGCCCGCCCCCGGCGGACGGCGCGAGCTCACCCAGTACGCCCAGCGCATCCTGTCGCGCCCGCTCGACCGGACGCGGCCGCTGTGGGAGCTGTACGTGATCGAGGGTCTCGAGGACGGTCACGTTGCGACGCTGCTGAAGGTCCACCACGCGATGATCGACGGCATCTCCGGCGTGCGTCTCGCCGCGGCGTTGTGGGACCTCGAGCTCCGATCGCCGCCGGTGCCGGCCGCCCCCGCCTGGCGTCCCGAGCCCGAACCTTCGGCCGACGAGCTCATGCGCGAGGCGTTCGAGGGCCTGGCGATGCACCCGGTCCGCGCGCTCACCGACGCGCTCGAGTTCGCCCGCCGTCAGCCCGTGCTCGCGGCGCTCAACATCGGCTCCGTCGTGTCGGGCGTCCGGAGCATCCTCGACATGGGTGCGCGCCCCGAGAGCCCGTTCAACGTCGAGATCGGCCCGAACCGGCGGTTCGCGATCGCCGACACGCCGCTCCAGCGCCTGAAGGACGTCAAGAACGCGCTCGGCGGCACGGTGAACGACGTGGTGCTCGCGACCGTCGGCGGCGCGCTCTATCGGCTGCTCCGGGCGCGTAAGGAACCGACGCGCGGGAGGACGCTTCGGGTGATGGTCCCGGTCTCGGTCCGTGCTCCCGGAGACCGCGCGATCGGCAACCGCGTCGCGCCGGCGCTCGTCGACGTGCCGGTCGGCGCGATGGGCGCGAAGCGCCGGCTCGCCGAGGTCCGGAAGGGGACCGAGTACCTCAAGTCCTCGATGATGGCGCTCTCGGCGGACACGATCATCAACCTCGGCGCCTACGCGCCGGGAGGCCTGCTGGCGGCCGTCGCCCGCGCGGCATCGCTCGGGCCCTGGTTCAACCTCGTCGTCTCGAACATCCCCGGGCCGCAGCAGCCGATGTACCTCGCCGGCGCGCGACTCGTTGCGTCCTACCCGTCGCTGCCGCTGAACCGGAACTCGGCGCTGTCGATCGCGTGCTCGTCGCTCGGCGGCACGATGGCGTTCGGAGTCACGGGGGACTGGGACGCCCTGCCCGATGCCGAGCTGCTCGCGTTCGGGCTCGAGGAGGCGCTCGACGAGCTCGCGAAGGCGGCCGGCGCCTAGCCGCGCTTGCCGTCGAGCTCGGAGGCCAGCCAGTCCGCGACGTTCGCCAGCCAGCGGTCCGGCGCCTCGAGCTGCGGCACGTGGCCGACGTCCGGGAGCACCCGGATCCACCAGTCGGGGTGCGCCTCGGTCGCGGCCCACGCGAACGCCGCCGGGACCAGGCGGTCCTGCCGGCCGTGGATCGCGAGCACCGGGCACTTGATCTGGTCCAAGATCGCCCGCCCGCGCTCGGGCGAGCGGCCGAGCGAGATGAGCGAGCGCGTGGCCTCGAGGAACGCGGCCGCCGTGTCCGGATCCTCCTCGCGCTCGAGCAGCAGGTCGACGTGCGCCCGGATCACGTCCTCGGGGATCCGCCGCACGTCCACCGTACCGAGGCGCAGGCTGAGGCGCACGAGCCGGTCGGCGTCGAAGCGCTCGAACCGCTGGCGCATCACCCACTCGCCGACGCGCCGCATCCGGTAGGCCGCGAACCCGCCGATCACGACCGGCGAGGGGAACCCGCCGCGGGCCCAGGGGTAGACGGAGCTCGTGAGGACGAGCCCCTCGACCGACGAGGGCTCGGACGCGGCCTGCATCATGCAGATCCCGCCGCCCATCGAGTTGCCGGCGAGCACGACGGGTCCGCCGGCCACCTCCTCGATGAAGTGCGACAGGAGCGCCCGGTTCGCGGTGAGCTTGGCGCTTCGGCCCGCCCGAGGCGTCCGGCCGAACCCGGCCAGGTCGGGCGCGAGCACGCGGCCGTGCGCAGAGAGGCCCTCGCCCACGCGGACCCAGTTGAGGTGAGCGCCCCCGAGCCCGTGGACGAGCACGAAGGTGCGCTCGGTCGGTCCCTCCCACTCGACGTAGTGCACCGGTCCGCTGAGGTCGACGTACCGGCTCTCGGGGAGCTCCAACGAGCCGTTCACGCTCGCCAGCCTACCCTGGGGTGCGCCGTTCCGCGGGTGCTCTCACCCTGTCCGAGTACCGTCCTAGACTGCTCCCCCATGACGGTCGTGCGGCTCCGGCCCCCGCTGCGGGAACGGGCCGGCGGTCGAGCCGAGGTCCAGGTCGCCGCCGGGACCGTGCTCGAGGCGCTGGCCGCGCTCGAGCGCGAGCACCCCGCCCTGCGCGGCTGGGTCCTCGACGACCGCGGCCGGATCCGTCGGCACGTGGCCGTGTTCGTCGGCGGCGAGCGCGTCACGGACGACGCACCGCTCGAGGAGGGGGACCGGATGGAGATCGTGGGCGCGGTATCGGGTGGGTCGGATGAGCTCGAGATCCTGGTCGGGACGCGCAAGGGGTTGTTCGTCCTCCGCGGTCGGCGAGGTGAACCGATGGAGGTCGCCGGGCGGGCCTTCGCCGGGCAGGACGTCGAGTACGCGATCCGAGATCCGCGCTCGGGGACCTACCACGCGGCCGTCACCCACGGGCACTACGGCCCCAAGGTCTTCCTGAGCGACGACCCGACCGCGGCCGAGTGGGAGCAGTCCGACGGCCCCCGCTTCCCCGACGACGTCGACGCGAGCGTCGAGCGCGTGTGGGTCGTGACGCCCGGCGAGGAGCCCGGCCTGCTGTACGCGGGCGTCGACCCGGCGGCCCTGTTCGAGAGCCGCGACGGCGGCCGCACCTGGGTCCTGAACCGGCCGCTCTGGGACGACCCCTCGCGTCCGGAGTGGATCCCCGGCAACGGCGGCCTCATGGTCCACACGATCTGTCCGTGGCCGGGCGACCCCTCGCGGCTCCTCGTCGGGATCTCGGCCGTCGGCGTGTGGCTGACCGAGGACGGCGGTGCGACCTGGCGGATCGGCAACGAGGGCATCGTCCCTCGCTACCTGCCGGAGGAGGCTCGAGCGCAGCCGCTCCGCCGGTGCGTGCACCACGTCGAACGCGCCCCGCTCCGGCCCGAGCGCCTCTTCATGCAGTTCCACGGCGGCGTCTACCGCTCGGACGACGGGGGCGCGGTCTGGGCCGACGTCGGCACGGGCCTGCCCTCGGACTTCGGGTTCCCGGTCGTGACGGACCCCGCCGATCCCGATCGTGCGTGGGTGGTTCCGATGAACGCGGACCTCGACCGGGTCACCGTCGACGGCCTGGTCCGGGTGTTCGAGACGAGGGACGGCGGCGCCTCGTGGGCCTCCTCGAGCGAGGGTCTCCCGGCCGAGGGCCACCTCACGGTCCTGCGCCAGGCCTTCTGCCACGACGGCCGAACCCCGCTGGGGCT
>JBLNAW010000288.1:0-3077 GCA_050259555.1 Solirubrobacterales bacterium | reverse complement strand
CTCGATGAAGCCACGAGCGCCGTGGACCCGGCCACCGAGCACCGGAACGGTCGTGCCGAGCTCGAGGCCGCGACGGCCGAGGGCGAGAGCGCTCGTGCCGAGCTCGCGGAGGTCCGAGCCGAGCTGGCGGCGACGACCTCCAAGCACACCGCGACCGGCACGCGGCTGGAGGCGGTGCTCGCGGAGGTTCGAGCCGAGCGCGACCGGGCGACCGCCCTCGGCGCGGAGATCGAGCGTGCCCACGCCGAGCATGGCAAGGCCACGGAGCAACTCGAGCTGGCCCGTGCGGAGGCGCGTTCAGCGCAGGAGCGCGCCGAGGTGCTCACCGCCGAGCTCGACGCCGCGCGGAAGGCGCTCGACGGACGAGCCGCGGAGCTCGCGCAGGCCCGAACGGCGATGGCAGCTGAGCTCGACGAGGCCCGGACGGCGATGGCCGCGGAGCTCGAGATGGCGCGTGCGGAGACGCGTGCCGAGTCCCGGCGCGCCGATGCGGTCGGAGTCAAGCTCGAGGAGATGCGCGCGGAGCTCCAGGCGAACGCCAAGAAGAAGGTGCGTTCGGAGCTCGAGTCGCTCCGTGCGGAGATGCGGCGCGCCGGAGAGCGGACCGACGCGCTCGCAGCCGAGCTGCAGAGCGCCCGCTCCGAGCTCGAGGCGGCTCGCAGCGGATCGGAAGCGTCGGGAGCGGAGCTCGAGGCCGTTCGCGCCGAGCTCGCGGCCACACGCTCGGAACTGGAGACGGCCCGATCCGGACACGAGGACGCCGGCGCGCAGCTCGAGGAGGTTCGGGCGACCGTGCGCACGGAGCGCGAGCGCGCCGACAGCCTCGCGGCGGAGCTGAAGGCGACGCAGGCGGAGCTCGAGGGCGAGCGGTCCGAGCGGACCGTCGCGGGGAGCGAGCTCGAGCGGCTCCGCACCTCGGTGCGTGCCGAGCGGGAGCGGGCCGAGGCTCTGGCCGCGGACCTCAAGGCCGCGCGGGCGGAGCATCAGAGCGCCGGAAGTGAGCTCGAGGGCGCTCGAGCGGAGGCGAACGCGGCCGGCACCGAGCTGTCGAACCTGAAACGGAGCCTCGACAAGACGCGTGCCGAGCTCGAGGCGACGGGGCGGGAACGAGACGATCTCCGCTCCCACGTGGCCCGGTTGCAGGCCGACGTGGACCGGGCGAGCGGCGAGCTCGAGGCGGCCCGGGCCGAGGCGAACGAAGCCGGCTCCAAGCTCGAGCAGGTCAACCGGCAGGACGCAGACCAGGTGCGCAGCCGCGCGGACCAGGCCACCGCGGTCGCCGGCCAGATCGCCGCGCTCGAGGGCAAGCTCGCCGCCGCCGAGGAGCGCAACACGATGACGGAGGCCCGCCTGATGGCGACCGAGGGCCGCCTCATGGAGGCCGAGGCGGTCGTGAAGCAGGCGAGCGCTCGGGCCGCCGAGGCCGAGGCCGCGCTGAAGGACGCGGAGGCTCGGGCGGCGCGGTCCGGAGCCGCCCTCCAAACGGTGCAGGCTCGGGCGTCGGAACCCGAGGCGACCGGGTCCGGGGCCGCCCTGAAGCAGGCGGAGGCTCGGGTCGCGGAGGCGGAGGCGGCGCTGAGGGCGGCGGAGACTCGCGCCGCCGAGGCCGAGGAGGTGCGCTCGAAGGCAGAGGCCCGAGCGGCCGAGGCCACCACCCGGGCGAAGAACGCCGAGGAGCTCCTCGTCGAGACCGAGTCGTTCCTCGTCGAGGTCGAGGAGCGGTTCCAGCGCGAACGCCTGTCCGCTGCTGCCGGCGGGAACGGCGGGAACGCGGCGCCCGCGTTGGCTGCGGCACTGCCCGACCCGCCGGCGGGCGGCTCGAGCGCTGGTCGCAAGACCCTCGTGAAGGTCGAGGTCGACACCTTGGTCCGGCGACTGATCCAGGAGTCGTGGTCGAGCACCGGCCGGATGGTGAGCGTCTACGCGGAGCCCGTGATCGTCGAGGCTCCGCACGGCGCGGTCGAGGCCGTCATCAACCAGCTCATCGAGCGCTCGGTACAGCGGACGGCGGAGGGCAATCGCATCGTCTTCCACGTCGAGCGGGCCAAGGAAGGGGTGGCGCTCTCGGTCGAGGACGGCCGGCCCCCGGAGGACGACGCCCTGGCTCCCGAGACGAAGCGACTCGTGGCGGCGCTCGGCGGCCGCGCCGAGGTCGAGCCCCACATCGGCGGCGGCGCGATCCTGCGCGTGATCTTGCCGCACGTGATGTCGACGGACATCCCCGCGCTGTCGACCTGAGCGCTCAGACGAGCGTGACGACGCTCCGGCGACGCCCGACCTTCGAGACCACGATCGACGCCGGGAACTGATCCTTCACCTGCTCGGCGTGCGTGATCACGAAGAGCTGGTGGAACCGCGAGGCCAGTCGCCCCATCGCCTGCACCATGAGGTCCTTGCGCTCCTGATCGAGCGACGCCAGCACCTCGTCGAGCACCATCATCCCGACGTCCGCGCCCGAGACGCGGGACAGGTGCATCGAGATCGCGACGCGCAGCGCGAGGTTCGCGAGGTCGGTCTCGGAGCCGCTGAAGCGCTCGATCGGGAAGTACGCGTCGCCGTCGGCGATGTGGATCGCGAGCGACTCGTCGTCGATCCGTAGGTCGTCGTACTCGTGGTTCGTGAGGTCGCGGAACAGCGCCTCGGCCTCGCGCGAGAGCTCGGGCCCGACGCGCGAGACGAGGTGGTCCCGGAACCCGTCGAGGAGCATCGCCGTCCGCTCGAGGTACCGGCCCTCCGAGCGCAGGTCGTCCACGCGCGCTGCCGTCTCCTTCGCCTGCGCGATCTCGCCATCGAGACGGCTCACCACCTTGTCGGCTTCGGCGGCGGCGGACGCCGACGCGCGCTCGTCCCGCCGCGCGTCTTGCGCGGCCGCGTCGGCCTCGGCGAGCTCGGTCTCCGAGCGGGCGTGCGCCTGCGCGTCGAACGCCAGCCCCTGGGCCTCCGCCGTGAGCTCGTCGAGCTTGCGCTGCACCTCCTCGAGCCTCCCCGTGACCTGGGCGAGATCCCCGTGCAACCGCTCGAGCTGCTTCTCCTGCTCGCCGAGCGCGGCCACCCGGGTGCGCAGGTCGCGCTCACGG
>JBLNAW010000287.1:0-3042 GCA_050259555.1 Solirubrobacterales bacterium | reverse complement strand
GCGCGCGGCCAGGCGTTACCTCGACACGATGCTCGTCGCTCGCCCGTACGAGCTCGGCAACGCGTTCGGCTGGGGTGCCGACGCCGCCCGCTCCGCGCTCGACGCGCTCGTGGCGAAGAAGCACGCGTTCGTCGCGCCGCCCGCGTATCACGCGTTGTCGTTTCCACCCGAGCTGGAGTGAGGGCCCTATCCCGTCGGGCCGAGCCACGCCGAGATCGATCGCTCGAGCTCGGTCTTCATCGCTTCGGCGGCGAACGAGGCTCGCACGCCGTTCGTCGCCAGCGCCGCCAGCCGGTCGTCGTCGAACCCGAGCACGTCGCGGCACACCTCGTACTCGTCCGTGATCCACGAGTGGAACATCGAAGGGTCGTCGCTCGCGAGCGTGCACGTCAGGCCAGCGTCGAGCATCGCGCCGAGCGGGTGCTCGGGCAGGCTCGCGACCGAGCGCGTCATCGCGTTCGAGGTCGGGCACACGTCGAACGCGATCCCGCGCGAGCGCACCTCCTCGACGAGGGCACGATCCTCGAGCACGCGGATCCCATGCCCGATCCGCTCGGCGCCGAGCGCCTCGAGCGCGCCGCGGATCGACCCCGGCCCGTGGGTCTCCCCCGCGTGCGGGATCGAGTGCAGCCCTCGCTCGAGACCGTCGTGGAAGATCCAGGCGTACGGCTCCGGCGGGAACCGCTCCTCGCCGCCGAGCCCGATCCCGACCACGCCGTGGCCGAGGTACGCCGAGGCGACCTCCATCGCGCGGCGTGAGAGCGCCATATCGATCCCGCGCACGACGTCCACGTACATCCGGCACGTGATGCCGAACCGCTCCCGGCCGAGCGCGAACCCCTCCAGCGCCCCCTCCATCGGCCCGTCCCAGTCGTCGAACTTCTCGGCGTGGTCCGGCAGCGAGAACGAGACCTCCGCGTATCGGACCCCTTGAGCCGCCTCGTCCTCGCAGAACTCGAGCGCGATCCGGCGGAAGTCCTCGGCCGAGCGCAGGCACGCGAGCCCCGCCACCCACTCGTCGATGAAGTGCCGGAAGTCCCGGAACCCATACCGCCCCTCGCGCAGACCCTCAGGCAGCTCGACGCCGGAGCGTGAGGCCAGCTCCACAACGGTCGAGGCCCGCATCGAGCCCTCGAGGTGCACGTGGAGCTCCGCCTTCGGCAGCGCCCGAAGGTCACGCCTCACCTCCGGACCGCCCATCACCGCACCAGCCGAGAGAGCCGCCGATCGGCGAGCACCTTCCCGCCGGTCTGGCACGCCGGGCAGTACGTGATCTCGTGCGACTCGTACGAGATCCGGCGCAGATCCTCGCCGCACCGAGGGCACGGCGTCCCGTGCTTGCCGTGCACGGTGAAGTGATCGCCGATCTTCGTCGGCAGCCCGCCGATCCGCCGGCGCTCGACCTCGAGCGCGTCGACGAGCACCGAGCGCACGGCCTCGAGCAGCGACCGCCGTTGCTCGGTGGACAGCTTCCCGAGCGATGCCGTCGGTGACAGGCGCGCGTGATGCAGGACGTCGTCGCTGTACCCGCGTCCGATGCCGGCGACCGTGCGCTGGTCGCGCAGGATCGTGTGGACCCGCCGAGGGTCCTCGCCCTCGAGCACCAACCGCTCGAACGCGGCTGAGTCCGGCTCGGGGCCGAGGACCGCGAGCGGCCCGTCGTCACCGTCGGCGAGCGCCCACACGCCGGCCTTGCGCTCGCGCCCGAACTCCTTCACGAGCACCGACGGCCCTCCGGAGAACCGCAGGCGCGCGACCGAGCCCCGCGGCTTCGTCGCCTTCGGCGGATCCTCGAGGTCCACGCGTCCGCCCTGCGACAGGTGCACGAGGAGCCGCGGCCCGCCGAGCTCGAGCACGAGGTACTTCCCTCGGCGACCGACCCGCGAGAGCACCGACCCCAGGAGCTCCGAGGGCCGGGGCGTCACCGTCTTCAGCGACGAGAACTGGAGCAGGTCGAACCGCTCGAGCGCAGAGCCGGCGAGCGCGGCGTCGAGCCGCTCGGCGAGCGCCTGCACCTCGGGGAGCTCGGGCACCGCTCACACCTCCAGCGCGAACATCCGCGTCGGGTGGTCGTGGAACCGGACCTCGCGCTCGAACGTCATGCCGAGCTTCTCGGCCACGTGCACCGAGGCCTCGTTCCCGAACGCGATCAGCGCGATCAGTCGCCGCAGTCCGAGCTCGCGGATCGCATGGTCGCGCACCGCGGTCGCGGCCTCGGTCGCGTAGCCGAGACCCCACCGCGACCGCGCGAGGATGTAGCCGACCTCGCGCTCCGCGCCATGCTCGAGCTCGTGGACGGCGATCCCGCACCGCCCGACGAACGTGCCGTCGTGCAGCCGTACGGTTCGCATCTCCCATCCTTCGACCGCGTTGCGCCGCAAGGTCCGCTCGAGCCACTCGACCGCGTCCTCGCGCGTCCCGGGGAGCCCGTCGCCGATGTAGCGGACGACGTCGGGATCGGCGTAGAGCTCGACGTAGTCCTCGAGGTCCTCGGGCACGAGCGGGCCGAGGATCAGCCGTTCGGTCCGGAGCTCCGTGCTCACGCGACCTCGGCGGCCGCCGACCGCACAATCTCGACGCACTCGTCGATCCGGTCGCGATGCGTCCGGTGGCTCACGATGCACGCGCGGAGCGTGTAGTCGCCGTCCACGAGCGTGCTCGACAGGAACACGCGTTTGCTCGCGTTGATCCGCTCGAGGAAGCGCTTGTTCGTCTCGGCGTCGCGATCGCGCAGGCGGAACGCGACGACCGTGAGCTGCGGCGGCCAGGGCAGGTCGAGCTCGGGGATCGCCTTCAGACCCTCGTACAGGGCGTCGGCGAGGTCGAGCTTCTCGTCGAGCGCCTCGCGGAACGCCGAGACGCCGTGCAGCTTCAGCGGCAACCAGACACGGAGGCCGCGCCACTCGCGCGAGAGCTCGGCAGAGTACTCGCTGTAGTTCGGCAGCTCGCCGGCCGGCGCGAGGTCCTGGAGGTACGCGGCGCCCTCGAAGTGCGCTTGCCGCAGGTTCTCGCCGTCGCGCACGACGATCGCGCCGGTGCCGT
>JBLNAW010000286.1:0-3894 GCA_050259555.1 Solirubrobacterales bacterium | reverse complement strand
GGAGCGAGTGTTGCGCTCGTGAGCGGGTCGACGCTACCGCAGGGCGGAGCCGGGGCCAACCCGGGGGTGGTGCTCCTCGGCTCCACGTTCATCCGCTCGTGGATCCATGCCGCGGCCGCCGACGTCGCCGTGCATCGCGACTACCTGACCCAGCTCGACGCGGCGATCGGGGATGCCGATCACGGGGTCAACATGGATCGCGGCTTCGCGGCAGCCCTGCTGGCGTTGGGCGGCGATGCCGAGCTCCCGCCCGGTCGGCTGCTCGAGGCCGTGGGCAACGCGATCGTCTTCAAGGTCGGCGGCGCCTCGGGGCCCCTCTACGGGACCGCGCTCCGAGGTGCCGGTTCCGCGCTCGGCGACTCGGCCACGTTCGACGGTGAGGAGCTGCTCGGCGCGCTCCGAGCAGCACTCGAGGGCATCCAGCGTCTCGGCGCGGCGGTCGAGGGCGACAAGACGATCGTCGACGCGTGGCTCCCGGCCGTCGCCGCCTTCGAGCGCGAGCTGCGGAGCGGCGGCACCGTCGTCGAGGCGTCCGCTCGGGCCGCCGTCGCCGCCGACGAAGGCGCCCGCGAGACCGTGCCGATGCAGGCGCGGAAGGGGCGGGCCTCGTACCTCGGGCCGCGGAGCGTCGGGCACCAGGATCCGGGCGCGACGTCGACCGCGCTGCTGTTCTCCGCGCTCGCGCGGGCCGCTCGCGAGATCGCCGCCTGACCGCGTTCGAGCACACCGTCCATGCGCCTCGTCCTCGCTGCGGTCGGGTCGGTATCCATCTCGGCATCGCGCTCCCGCTCCGACGAGGGTCTAGGCTGGCGCCGACGGGGGCGGTCGGTCAGGTGACGGCGTGACGGCGGAGCGAGGGACCATCCAATCGGTCGAGCGGGCTGCTCGGATCCTGCGCGAGCTCGGGTCGGGCGCCTCGCGCCTCGGGATCACCGAGCTCTCGGAACGACTCGGCATCGCGAAGGGGACCGTCCACGGCCTGATCCGCACGCTCGAGCGCCAGGAGTTCGTCGAGCAGGATCCCGAGACCGGCAAGTACCGGCTCGGGCCCGCCATGCTCCAGCTCGGGAACGCGTTCCTGGACAACCACGAGCTCCGCTCGCGCTCGCTCCTGTGGGCCGATTCGCTCGCCGGACGGGTCACCGAGGCCGTGCGCGTCGGCGTGCTGAACGGCACGAGCGTGCTCATCGTGCACCACGTGTTCCGGCCGGACGACTCGGTGCAGATCCTCGAGGTCGGCGCCTCGATCCCGTGGAACGCGAGCGCGCTCGGCAAGGCGATCGTCGCGTACCTCGAGCCCGAGCGCCGGGCGGCGCTCCTCGGCGCCGAGCATCCGCGGCTCACCGGGAGCACGATCGTGGACCGGGCGGCCCTGAAGGTCGCGCTCGACCGGGTGGTCGAGGGAGGCTTCGCCACCGAGGACCAGGAGGGCATCGTCGGCGAGGCCGAGATCGCGGCCTCCGTCTTCGACCACCGGGGGGCACCGATCGGCGCGATCGGCCTCGCAGGACCGGTCGAGCGACTGCTCCCCGACGGCCCGGACCCGCAGCTCGTCGCCGCCGTGAAACAGGTGGCGCGCAGCCTGTCGCGAGACATGGGAGCCGGTCGCGCCACGGGGCGCGCGGCTCGCGGCGGGTAGTCGGGCGGCGTGGCCGAGCCGCTCTCGCCGCGCCTGCTCGCGCTGCTCGCCCTCGGCATCGTCTCGATCGCCTTCGCGTCGATCCTGATCCGAGCCGCCGACGCCCCGGCGCTCTCGGTCGCCTTCTACCGGAACCTCGGCGCCGCCGCGATCCTGCTACCGATCGCCCTGGTCCGGCACCCCGATCAGTTCCGCTCACTCTCGCGCCGCGAGTGGGGCACGGCGCTGCTCGCCGGGGCGCTCCTCGCGGTGCACTTCGGCTCGTGGGTGCCCTCGCTCGCGCTCACGACGGTCGCGGCGAGCACGGTGCTCGTCGACACGCAGCCCGTGTGGGTGGCGATCATCGAGCGGGCGATGGGCGTGCGCGTTCCCGGTCGAGCGGTCGTCGGGATCGCGCTCGCGGTCCTCGGCGCGGTGCTGATCTCGGGCGGGGACTTCGCGGTCTCGGGCAAGGCGGTCCTCGGCGACCTGCTCGCGCTGCTCGGCGCGGTCGCCGGCGCCGGCTACATCGTCGCCGGGCGGCGCCTGCGGCAGGTCGTCTCGCTCACCACGTACACCGGCATCGTGTACTCGACGTGCGCGGTGCTGCTCGCCGGAGCGGTCGCGGTCTCGGGGGCGCCGTTCACGGGGTTCACCGGCAAGCAGTGGGGACTGCTGGCGCTCATGACCCTCATCCCGCAGTTCGGGGGCCACACCGTCTTCAACTACCTCCTCGGCCAGCTCGAGGCCGGGACGGTCGCGATCGCGGTGGCGGGCGAGCCGGTGGTGGCCTCGGTCCTCGCGTTCATGTTCTTCGACGAGGTCCCGGGATGGGCCGCCGTCGCGGGCGGGATCGCGATCCTCGCGGGGATCTGGGTCGTGATCCGTGCCCAGGGTCGCGCGAGGACCGGCCCGGCGGGCTGACTCCCGCCAGGATGCTTGCCCGGGTCGGCGGTGGGTCGTAGCGTCGCCGGATGACGCCCGAGTCCCGCACGACGCTGCTCATCGTCTTCGCGACCGTCGCCGTCTTCACGGCGGGGGCCCTCACCGGGTACGCGATCGGGCGCTCGGGCGACGAGCCCACACCCGTCGCCGCGAGCCCGAGCCCCTCGCTCACGCCCGGAGGCGCCGTCTCGACGCTCCCGCCTGCGGTCGCCACGCCCTCGCCCGGTGGGGATCCGGCGATCGGGACCGAGGGCCGGGTGCTCGGCGAGGGCACGCGGGCGGTCGTCGCCGCGGCCGCGAGCGCACCCTGCTCGGCGCTCATCACCGCGGGGATCCTCGGCGAGTGCGGCGAGTTGCCGGTCTCGGGCAACCGGGTCGTATGGGTGGTCGAGTCCTCGCCGACGACGACCTCCGCGCGCGCGTACACGGTGCGGGTGTTCACGTTCGTGACCGACGAGAGCGGATGGGTCGAGTGGCTCCGCGCCGAGGACGCGGGCGGCGAGCGCTGGACCAGCGTGAAGGTCGTCGAGCAGGACCTCACCGGTGACGGCGTCCCCGAGCTCGTGGTCGCGTTCCACGGACACGGCGACGCGGCGCCGCTCGCAGTGGATATCGTGTCGTACTCGGAGGTCGGGATCCCACAGGTCGTCGCGCATCCCGAGACCGCGGACCACGGCTCGCTCGTGTTCGCCGGCGGTGGGTTCGACCTCTACGCGGCCCGGTACCCGGCGGACGAGCCGGCCTGCTGTCCCCCCGTGTTCTCGAGACAGACCGTCGCGTACGTCGACGGCTTCTTCCGCGTCACCGCGACCGAGGACGTCACGCCGAGCGCGGTCCCTGCATCGCAGGTGTAGGTCCTCGAGCGCTACCCGAGGTCGAACCGCTCGATCGCGCGCTCGGCCAGGACGCGCCCGATCGCGAGGCTCGCGGTGGCGGCGGGGGAGGGCGCGTTGCGGACGTGCAGGATCCGCTCGGAGGCCTGAACCGAGAAGTCGTCCGCGAGCTCGCCGCTCTCGAGCACGGTCTGCGCTCGGATCCCGCTCGGACCCCACTCGACGTCGTCCGGCTCGAGCTCGGGCACGAGACGCCGGCAGGCCTCCACGAACGCGCGCTTGGACCAGTCGCGGCGCATCTCAGCGAGCCCGGTGCGCCAGTAGCGGCGCGCGAGCCGTCGGAACCCGGGGAACGTCAGCGTCGACGCCAGGTCGCGTGGGGTGAGGTCGAACCGCCCGTATCGCTCGCGCGCGAACGCGAGCACCGCGTTCGGGCCCGCCCAGACCTCGCCGTCGATCCGGCGCGTGAAGTGCACGCCCAGGAACGGGAACGAGGGA
>JBLNAW010000285.1:0-10711 GCA_050259555.1 Solirubrobacterales bacterium | reverse complement strand
GCGCTCCAGGCTCGGCACGACGTCGAGGCCGCGAGCCGCAGGCCCGAGACGCTCGACCGCTTCATGGAGAAGGCGCGCAAGGAGCACGGTCGCGCCGGCCCGCAGACCGTGGCCGACGACGACGAAGAGCGCCGCAAGTCCTGGGTCACGAAGCGCCTCATCAACTACGGGCGCGCGCGAGCGCAGACGCTCGGCTGGCCGGACAACTACACGTTCACGAAGGCGATGGGCGAGCGCGCGGTCGAGGAGCTCGCAGCGGCGCACGGCGCTCCGCTCTCGATCATGCGGCCCTCGATCATCGAATCCTCGCTCGAGCATCCGTTCCCCGGCTGGATCGAGGGCTTCAAGATGGCCGACCCGATCATCCTCGCGTACGGACGCGGCGCGATCCCCGAGTTCCCCGGCATCCCAGAGGGCATCATCGACATCATCCCGGCCGACCATGTCGTGAACGCGATGATGGCCGTGGCCGCAACTCCGCCCCCGCCCGAGCGACCCGCCTACTACCACGTGAGCTCGGGCACGCGGAACCCGTTGCAGTTCAAGGATCTCTACCGCCTCGTCCGCGGGTACTTCCAGATGCATCCGCTCCCCGCGCGGGGTCAGGGCGACGTGAAGGTCCCCGAATGGGTCTTCCCCGGGGCGCTGAACGTCGAGCGCCGGCTCCGGAACGCCGAGCGCTTCGTCGACGTCACCGACAAGGTCGTGAGCTACCTCCCGAAATCGAAGAAGATGCGCGACCTCGTCGATCGCGTCGATCGTGATCGTGGTCGCGTCGAGTTCATCCGCCGGTACTCGGACCTGTACGGCGTCTATACGGAAGCCGAGGTCATCTACACGGACGACCGGCTCGTCGAGCTGTGGGACTCGCTCACGAAGGGCGACAAGGCGAAGTTCCCCTTCGACTCGACCGCGGTGGACTGGGAGCACTACCTCGTCGACGTCCACTGCCCGGCGGTCACGGCCGGCCTGCGGGCGCTCTCGAGCAAGCGCTCGAAGCCGAAGGTGCGGATCCGCGAGCGCGAGCAGCTGATCCTCGCGCTGTTCGACATGGAAGGCACGATCCTGCCCTCGAACGTCGTCGAGTCCTACGTCTGGTCCCGCATGGCCGACACGCCCTGGGACCAGTGGCCGACCGAGCTCGCGAGCGTCTTCTCGCGCATCCCCTCGTACCTGATGGCCGACCGGCGGGACCGCGGCGAGTTCCTCCGCACGTTCTTCCGCCGCTACGAGGACGCGAGCGTCGAGGGCATCGACCGCCTCGTCGATGAGGTGGTTGCCGAGTTCATGCTCCAGAAGGTCTCCGCCGCAGCGGTCCGCAGGGTTCGCGAGCACCGCAAGGCCGGCCATCGCACGATGATGATCACCGCCGCGGCCGAGCCGTTCATCCGGCCGCTCGCACCGCTGTTCGACGTCGTGATCGGCGCGAAGCTCGAGGTGCGGGACGGGCTCTACACCGGCTACCTGGCCGAGCCGCCGCTCGTCGGCGAGGCGCGCGGCGCGTGGCTCCGCCGCTACGCCGACCAGGAAGGTGCCGACCTCAAGAACTCGTACGCCTACGCGGACAGCCACTCGGACCTCGCGCTGCTGCGCGCGGTCGGCAACCCGGTGGTCGTCTCGCCGGACGCCGCATTGCTCCGCGTCGCGAAGCGCCGGCGCTGGCCGATCGAGGACTGGGGCATGTCGGGAGGCATGCCGCGCGTCCGCTTCCCGAAGCCGGTGCGTCGATGACGGTTCAGGCCGTCGAGCTGTTCCGCTCGGTCCCGCGGTACCTCACCGCGAAGGCGATCGGTGGGCGGGCGCCCGGACTGCTCTCGGGACCGCTCGCACCGATCCGCCTGGTGAACAAGAAGGACCCCGAGCCGCTAGGGCGGGGCTGGGCGCGAGTCCGACCGCTGCTCTCGGGCATCTGCGGGTCGGACCTCGCGACCGTGTCCGGGCAGTCGAGCTTCTACTTCTCGCCGCTCGTGTCGATGCCGTTCGTCCCCGGGCACGAGGTCGTGGGCGAACTGATCGACGACGTCGACGATCTGGCGGCGGGGACGCGGGTCGTGCTCGAGCCGGTGCTGAAGTGCGAGGCCCGAGGGCTCGAGCCCTGTGCGGCTTGCGCCGCAGGCCTCACCGGCCGATGCGACCGGGTCACGACCGGGCACGTCTCGGCCGGCCTGCAGACCGGTTACTGCAAGGACACCGGCGGCGGGTGGAGCCGCATGTTCCTCGCGCACCGCTCGCAGCTCCACGTGGTGCCCGAGGAGCTCTCGGACCGCCGGGCCGTGCTGGTCGAGCCGCTCGCGTGCGCCGTCCACGGCGCGCTCCGCGCGGAGGTGCCGCCGAACGCCGAGGTGCTCGTGATCGGCGCCGGCACGGTCGGCATCCTCACGCTCATCGCGCTGAAGGCGCTCACGCAGGCCGGGCGCGTCACGGTGGTCGCGAAGCACGGGAAGCAACGGCGGTGGGCCGAGGCGTTCGGCGCGACCGAGATCGCGGCGCCCGCCGACGCCACCAACGCCGTCCGGCGCTCGACGCGCGCGATGAAGCTGAAGCCCGAGATGGGCTCGAGCTTCCTCATGGGCGGCGTCGACGTCGCGATCGATTGCGTGGGCTCGAAGTCGTCGCTCGACCTCGCGCTGCGTACGACGAGGGCCGGCGGCCGGATCGTGCTCTCGGGCATCCCGGTGCACGCGCCCGACCTCACGCCGCTGTGGTTCCGGGAGCTCGAGCTCGTCGGCTCCTACACCGGCGGGATGGAGGACGTGGACGGGAGGCGTCGGCATGCGTTCGACATCGCGATGGACCTGGCGCTCGAGAACCCGATCGACGGGATCGTCGGCGCGACGTACCCGCTCAGCCGGTGGCGCGAGGCGCTCGATCACGCGCTCGGCGCGGGCAAGCTCGGAACGTTGAAGGTGGCCTTCGACCCGAGGGCCGAGGGCATCTAAGGGGGATCGCACACATGGCTCGACCGGGATTCGTGCTCGAGGTCGACGAGCGGACGCCGCCGCTCCTGCTCCACCAGGGCGAAGGCTTCCGCCTGGAGAAGTTCCCGCTCGGCTCGCGGGTGATCTACCCGCCGGACCCGCTGCCGCGGATCCGAGACGTCCGCGGCGCGATCCGGCAGGCACTCGCGAACCCGCATGGGAGCGAGCCGCTGGCCGACCTCTTGAAGCCCGGGATGAAGCTCACGATCGCGATCGACGACGTCTCGCTCCCGCTCCCACCGATGCAGCCGCCGGATATCCGCCAGCTGGTGCTCGAGGAGGTGATCGAGCTCGCCGCGCGCAAGGGCGTCGACGACGTGAAGCTCTTCATGGCGAACTCCTTGCACCGCAGGATGACCGGGCCCGAGATCAAGCATGCCGTCGGCGAGCGCGTGTTCCGGTCCTTCTACCCGAAGGACCTGAAGAACCACGATGCCGAGGATCCGAAGAACCTGCTGTTCGTCGGCACGACCGACAAGGGTGAGGAGGTCGAGCTCAACAAGCGCGCCGCCGAGTCCGACCTGCTCGTCTACGTGAACATCAACCTCGTCGCGCTCGACGGCGGCCACAAGTCGGTGCCGGTCGGCCTGGCGAGCTACAAGAGCGTGCGCCATCACCACAACGTGCACACGCTGATGCACTCGAACTCGTACATGGACCCGCGCGAGGGGCGCTCGGCGATCCACGACTCGTGCCGCCGGATGGGCAAGGTCGTCGCCGACGCCGGCATCCGCGTGTTCACGATCGAGACCACGCTGAACAACAACACGTTCCCCGATCCCTTCGGGTTCATGAACAAGCGCGAGTGGGAGTGGTCGGTGAAGGAGCAGGCGACCTACCTCGCGGCGAAGAAGCTGAACGAGATGGGGCCGTCGCAGGCCAAGCACCAGGTCTGGATGCGGATGCGCTCGCCGCACGGTGTGACCGGCGTGAACGCTGGTTCCACCGACCCGGTGCACGACCGCACGCTGGCGAAGCTGCACGAGCAGCAGCTCGTCGAGGTCGACGGGCAGAGCGACGTCATGGTGATCGGGCTGCCGTACCTCGGGCCTTACAACGTGAACTCGATCATGAACCCGATCCTGGTGCACTGCTTGGGTCTCGGGTACGTGTTCAACATGTACCGGAACAAGCCGGTCGTGCGCCCGGGCGGCGTGATGATCATGTTCCACCCCGTGCCGTGGGAGTTCCACCAGGTCCACCACCCGAGCTACGTGGACTTCTTCGAGGAGGTCCTGGCCGAGTCCACCGACCCGGCGACGATCGAGGCGAAGTTCGAGGAGCAGTACGCCACCGACCCCTGGTACATCCACCTGTACCGGACCAGCTACGCGTACCACGGCGTCCATCCGTTCTACATGTGGTACTGGGGCGCCCACGCGCTCGACTACCTCGGCGACGTGATCGTCGTCGGCGGGAACCGCCGGGCGTGCGAGCGGATGGGCTACCGGGCCGCGAGCACCTTCCGGGACGCGCTCGAGATGGCCGGGGAGACGGTGGGGCGCAGCCCGTCGATCAGCTACTTCCACATGCCGCCGTTCATGATCGCGGACGTGCGGTGATGGCTCGCACGCGCAAGGTCGTCGACGAGCTCCGCGACGTCGCCGAGGGCTGGCGGTGGGGCCGGCGGCCGATGATGCCGCGCTCGGCCGAGGGCGTGACGGCCCCGCCCGAGCGCTGGTCGTTCCCGACGGACTGGGCCCGGTCGCCGGCCGGCCGAGCCGCGCGCGACACGATCCTGCTCGGCGCGATGAAGCCGATCGTGTGGAACGAGACCGCGCCGGCCGTGTTCGGGCTCGAGAACCTCGAGGGCGTTCGGGCGCCGGTGATGTTCATCAGCAACCACTCGAGCCACCTGGACGCGACGCTGATCCTCACCACGCTGCCCCAGAAGTGGCGCGACAAGACCGCGACGGCGGCCGCGAAGGACTACTTCTTCGACGTGTGGTGGCGCTCGGCGTTCACCGCGCTCGTCTACGGGGGCTTCCCGATCGAGCGCGGAGGCGGCGAGCGCGCCACCGCGAAGGCGAAGGAGCTGATCCGCGACGGCTGGAACCTCGTCGTGTTCCCCGAGGGCACCCGCTCGCCCGATGGGTGGGTCCAGCGCTTCCGCCACGGCACGGCGCGGCTCGCGATCGAGACGGGGATCCCCGTGGTGCCGATCGCGATCGTCGGTGCCTATGCCGCGATGCCGAAGGGACGCTCCTGGCCGAAGCGGGGTCGTCCGCCGATCCGCGTCCGCTACGGGGAGTCGCTCGTCCCGCGCGAGGGCGAGTCGCACCAGGAGCTGTCGCTCCGCATGCAGCAGGCGATCGCGGAGCTGTTCGACGAGGACCGCACGTCGTGGTGGCAGGCGCGCCGGCGCGCCGCGAGCGACGACACGCCGAGACTCACGGGACCGGCCGGCCCCGGGTGGCTCCGGACCTGGGAGGGCTCCAAGCCGATCCGCCGGCACGCGAAGCGACCCACCTGGCGATGAGCCGCACCGGGGGGGAGAAGCGGCGACACGCCCTCATCGAGGAGGCGATCCGTGCGTTCGGCCGCGAGGGATACCACGGCGCGAGCCTGGAGCAGATCGCGAAGGCATGCGATATCCGCAAGCAGACGCTCCTCTACTACTTCCCCACGAAGGACGCGCTGCTGGAGGCCTGCCTGCAGGCGGCGGGCGAGGTCTTGACCCAGGAGATCACGGCCGGTCTCGAGGGGAAGGAGACCTACTGGGACCGCGCCGAGGCGGTCATCCACTCGGTGTTCCGCCTGGCCGGGGAGTGGCCCGAGTTCCCGATGTTCATCCGCGAGGCGAGTCGCCTCGGCGCGCACGCGTTCGAGCAGCTCACGGGCGACCTCGAGGCGCTCCAACATCGAGCCGTCCGCTTCCTCCAGGACGGGATGGACGCGGGCGAGATCCGCAAGCAGGACCCGACGTTCCTGCTGTTCCAGCTCTACACGGCCGTCGTGGGCTCGCTCACCGAGGCGAGCGTGCTCCGCGCGATGCTCGGCGAGGACAAGAGCCGGGTCTCGCTCCGCCGCCGCGAGCGCGAGGTCGTGGCCTTCGTCCGAGGCGCGCTCCAGCCCGGCCCGGCGGAAGCCTGAACCATCCGCCTTGCACCTGCAGCAACCTCGTCATCGGACCCCCCCCGGCGGGGCCGTCCGGCCGTCCTGCGCGGGGGCGACCCGGCGTACGGTGGCCGCGGGCCGGTGGGGACCCGAGGACCTGGAGGACGAGATGACCAAGCCCGAGGACTCTCTCTGCGAGCGTCACCGTGAGTTCGTGCCGCTGATCGCCGCGATCGACCGCGTCTCGGGCGAACTCGACCAGGGCTCGGCGCTCCTGATCCGCTCCGAGGCCGGGGGCATCCACGAGACCCTGTCTCACGAGCTCCTGCCGCACGCGGTCGGCGAGGGCCGGACGCTGTTCCCCGTCCTTCGCCGGGTGACGGGCTCGACCGCGACGACGAACGAGATGCTCGCGGAGCACCGCGAGATCTCCCGCCTCACCGACGAGCTCGAGCGCATCCGCCTCGACCTGTCGAAGGCCGGGATCGGTGCGCAGCAGGAGTCCGAGATGCGGATGGTGCTCGACGGCCTGAAGCACGCGATCGAGACGCACTTCGAACAGGAGGAGCAGGTCTGCTTCGAGGTGCTGAAGACCGAGCTGTCGCCCGAGGAGGCCGAGGAGCTGTACACCTCGCTCGAGGACGCGACCGCGGCGATCCGCAGGACGTACGGCTGCGGCGGCGGCAGGGACTTCGACGCGTAGGGCTGCGGCGAGGCGCTACGAGTAGAACTCGATGATGAGCCGCTCCTCGATCGGGACCGGGAGCGGCACCTCGTTCCGCTCCGGGTAGCGCGAGAGCGTGCCCTGGAGCTGGTCCTTGTTCACGTAGAGGTACGAGGGCGCGTCCGGCGCGAGCTCGAGCGCCTCGCGGACGTAGACGAAGCTCTTCGCCTTGTCCGAGAGCTCGACGGTCTGGCCGGGCTTCACCTGGGCGCTCGGGACGTCGAGGCGACGGCCGTCCAACCGCACGTGACCGTGGCTGACGAGCTGACGAGCCTGGCGCTGGGTGAGCGCGAAGCCCATGCGCAGGACGACGGCGTCCAGGCGGGTCTCGAGCTGGCGGATGAGCTCCTCGCCGGTGACACCGGTCTTGCGGCTGGCGCGGTCGTAGTAGACGCGCATCTGGCGCTCGCCGACCCCGTAGATCGCACGGAGCTTCTGCTTCTCGAGCAGTCGGACCTGGTACTCCGAGAAGCGCTTGCGCCCGCGGCCGTGCTGGCCGGGCGGATAGGGCCGCTTCACCGACGGGCCAATTGCCCGTCCGCAGACGGGTTGGCCGACGCGGCGGCACATGCGGTGACGAGGTCCGATCTTGTCCATGCGGGCAGCTAGGGTACCAAGCGCCGTGCGGCGCTGACCTCGGAGGCACGGCTCCGAGCGGCCGAACGGTAGCATCCGGCCCGATGGAGGTCGCGGATCGGGTGGTCGGGAGCGCGCTCGGGGCGGCGCTCGGGGACGCCCTCGGCGCGCCGTTCGAGTTCCTGCGCGGGCGCAACGTGCCGAGCCCGATCCCCGCGCTCGAGCTGCCCTGGATGGACCTGCCGCCGGGCTCGACGACCGACGACACGGCGATGGCGCGGAACCTGATGCGGAGTCTCGCCGCGTGCGACGGCTTCGACCCCGAGGACCTGATCCGGAGGCACGTGGAGTGGCTGGCCACGGACCCGCCCGACGTGGGAGCGCTCACCGGGCGCGTGTTGCGGCGGGTCGCGCGCGGCGAGGACGCTCGGAGCGTGGCCCGCGAAGTTTGGGAGCAACGCGGGCCCGAGGTGAGCGCCGGGAACGGCTCGGTGATGTACTGCGCGCCACTCGGGCTCGCGTACGCGAACCGCCCGGACCGGCTGCTCGAGCTCGCCCCCGCGCTCTCGACGCTCACGCACCACGACGGGCGGTGCCGGACGGCGGTGCTCGCGGTGACGCTCGCGGTGGCCGCGCTCGTGCGGGGCGAGACCGCGGAGGCGGCGGCGACCTCCGCGCTCGAGGCGGTGGCCGAGCTCGAGGGCGGCGAGGAGCTCGAGTTCCTCATCGGCGCGGTCGGCGGCTCCCGCCCGATCGACGGGCCGGACCAAGGGTTCTGCCTGTTCGCTGCCGGCGTCGCGTTCCAGGCGCTCCTGCGCGGCGGCGACGCCGAGACGGAGCTCCGGCACGTGGTCGCGCTCGGGGGCGATGCCGACACGAACGCCGCGGTCGCCGGGGCGTTGCTCGGCGCGAGGGACGGGGTCGGGGGGCTGCCGGTCGGATGGCTCGTGCGCCTCGCCGACGCGACCGAGATCCGCGCCGAGGCCGAGGCGCTCGTCCCGCTGTCGCTCCAGAGGGGGTGAGCCTCGGCGTCGCGCCTTCCCCGGCTTCCGGGGACAATGGCTCGATGGCGGGGGCTTCCGACGTGTCGAGGCCGGACGAGCGCAGGGTCGTCACGGCGATGTTCGCCGACCTCGTCGGTTCGACCTCGCTCGCCGAGCGCCTGGACCCGGAGGACTTCAAGCTCGTCGTGAACGACGCGATCGCCAGGGTGATCGGCGCGGTGGAGGCGTTCGGCGGCACGGTGAAGGACCTCGCGGGCGACGGCGTCCTGGCGCTCTTCGGCGCCCCGCAGGCACACGAGGACGATCCCGAGCGTGCCGTGCGCGCCGGCCTCCAGGCCGTCGCCGACATCTCCGCCTACGCGGAGGAGGTCGAGCGGGCGTTCGGCATCGAGCGCTTCGGCGTCCGCGTGGGGGTCGCGACCGGCGCGGTCGTGGTCGGACCGATCGGCGCCGGGAGCCGGGTCGAGCTCGGCGCGATGGGGGACGCCGTGAACGTCGCGGCCCGGCTCCAGTCGCACGCCGAGCCCGGATCGGTGCTCGTCGGCTCGAACACGCGTCGCCGGGTCGCCGGGATCTTCGAGTGGGGCGAGCCCTCGACCCTCGAGCTGAAGGGCAAGCGCGAGCCCGTCATCGCCTCGCGGGCGCTCGGGCTCCGCGCGGCCCCCGGGCCCGCGCGAGGACTCCCCGACGTCCATGCGCCGCTCGTCGGCCGCGAGCCGGAGATGGCGCTCGCGGCCGAGGTCGTGGACGCGGCGCTCGCCGGCTCGGGCGGCATCCTGTTCGTCACCGGCGAGCCCGGGATCGGCAAGACGCGGTTGCTGGCCGAGCTCCGGGACCGGGTTGCCGGCGCGAGCGTCCCGCACGGACGCGCGCTCTGGATCGAGGGTCGCTGCGTCTCCTACGGCGAGTCGATGCCGTACTGGCCGCTCCGCGACCTGCTGCGGTCGTGGCTCGGGGTGCTCGCCGACGAGCCCGACCTGCGTGTCCGGGTCGCCCTGCGGCGGAACCTCGAGCGGATGCTCGGGGACCGCGTGCTCGAGGTGTACCCGTACCTGGGCGCGATGCTCGGGCTCGCGCTCGAACCCGAGGCGCAGGCCCGGCTCGAGGAGCTCTCGCCCGAGGCGCTCCAGTACCGCACGTTCGAGGTCGTGCGCTCGCTCCTTGCCCGGCTCGCGCAGGACGGTCCCGTGATCGCCGTGGTCGAGGACCTCCATTGGGCCGACCGGACCTCGCTCCAGCTGCTCGAGCGTCTCCTGCCCGAGACCGAGGACGCCGCCCTCCTGCTCCTGCTCACGAGCCGCCCCGAGCCCGACCACCCGTCCTGGGACCTGCGGGAGACGGCGGCCCGGGCGCTGCCGCACCGGCTGCGTGAGATCGCCCTCGACTCGCTGCGTGCGGACGCGGGCCGAGACCTCCTCCACGCGCTCGTGGGCTCGACGACGTTGCCCGCCGAGATGCAGGAGCGGATCCTCGGCCCCGCGGAGGGGAACCCGTTCTTCCTCGAGGAGCTGGTCCGCTCGCTGGCGGACGCGGGGGCGCTCGTGCGCGAGGGCGACGGGTGGCGGTTCGATCACGCGGTCGACGTCGCGGTCCCGCCGACGGTCGAGAAGGTCATCCTCGCCCGCATCGACCGGCTCGAGCCGGGAGCGCGCTCGGCGCTGCGCGCGGCCTCGGTCCTGGGTCGTCAGTTCGGGCTTCCGCTGCTCGAGGCGGTCTGCGAGCCGGACGGCGATCTGCGGCGCGCGCTCACGGATCTCCAGCGGCTCGACATGCTGCGCGAGGGCCGCCGGTGGCCCGAGCCCGAGTTCCGGTTCAAGCACGCGCTGATCCAGGAGGCCGCGTACCGCACCCTCCTGCTCGAGGACCGCAGGCGGCTGCACGCGAAGGCGGCCACGTGGCTCCACGAGACCTACGAAGGCCGCGAGCACGAGGTCGCGGGCCTCCTCGCGCACCACTGGCTCGCCGCGGACGACGAGGAGCGGGCGGTCGCGTACCTGACGATGGCGGGGGACGCGGCCCGGCAGGAGTACGCCCTCGACGAGGCGATCGGCCACTACCGCGAGCTGCTGCCGATCCTCGAGCGCCGGGGCGAGCGGCAGGAGGTGGCCCTCGTCCTGTTCAAGCTCGCGCTCGCCCTCCATATGTCGCTCCGGTTCGCCGAGGCGAACGAGACCTACCAGCGCGCGTTCGGTTTCTGGACGCCGCCGGCAGCTCCCATCGAGGAGCCCGGCGCCACGCTCCGCGTGGCCACGAGCTTCCTGCCGAACGACTCCGACCCGCGCTCGGCGATCGCGTGGCCGAACATCCAGCTCTGCATGCAGCTGTTCGACCGCCTCGTCGAGGCCTGGCCCGAGCGCACGATCGTCCCCTCG
>JBLNAW010000284.1:0-8645 GCA_050259555.1 Solirubrobacterales bacterium | reverse complement strand
ACGAAGGCGTCGAGCGCCATCTTCGCGACGGGCTTACTCGGGAAGCGGCCCACCTCGACCCACCGATGACCGTCGGGGTGATGACGCTGGAGCGACCAGTACGTGAGCCCCGGATCCACGTTCCGGAGGGCCTCGTTCCCGAGGTAGAAGAGCAGATTCTGATTCCCGCCGCCGGTCGCCATCGACGCCCGATCTCCCCCGGTCCGACTGCCCGGAGCGTATGCGATTCGACCGTGCGCCGCTCAGGCTTCCAGGTGCACCTTTGCGACGCGCAGCAGCTCACTCGGAACGCCGGCGGCGACGAGCCTGACGAGTCTCGCCTCGGCGTCCTCGCGGGCCACGAACCGGTGAAGCTCGACCCAGTGCGTGCGGTCTTCGTGGCGGCGCTCGAGGAGCCACAGGTCCTCCTCGCCTGGGTGGCGCTCACCCTCGGCGAGGTGCGGCGTGATGAACAGGAGGGCTTCCGGATCGGTTCCGGACACGGGCTCTCACCCCCACGACCAGGGTAGCGAGGAACCTCCGCCGGCCCGAGGACCGGACGGCCCGTCCAGGAAGGACCGCCACGGCAGGAAGACGCAGCGAGCGGCGTAGGGTCAGGATTGGCACTGCGGGCAGAGGTACGCGTTCCGCCCGGAGATCTTGACCGCCTCGATCGGGGTGCGGCACCGGCGGCACGGCTTCCCCGCCCGCCCGTAGACCTTCAGCTCGTTCTGGAACTCCCCCGGCTTGCCGAACAGGTCGAGGTAGGCCTCGTCGTCGAGGGTCGTGCCACGGAACCGGATCGCTTCCTGGAGGACCTCCTGGAGCGCCCGGTACAGTCGCCGCACCTCCTGGGAGGACAGCGTGTCCGACATCCGGTCGTGGCGCAGTCCGGCGGCGAACAGCACCTCGTCGGAGTAGATGTTGCCGAGCCCGCTCATGAACTTCTGATCCATCAGCAGTTGCTTCATCTTCGAGGCGCGCTCCGCGAGTGCGGCGCCGAACGCGTGCCAGGTGAACACGTGGTCGAGCGGATCGATCGCGATGTGCTGGAGCTCCTTCACCTTCCCGAGCTCGTCCGGCGTCGCGACGAACATCTCGCCGAAGGTGCGCGGGTCGATGTACCGGAGGTCGCCGCCCTGCTGGAAGTCGATGACGACGTGGGTGTGCGGCGGGAGCGCTTGGCGCTTGTTGCCGCGGATGAACTGCCCGCTCATCCCGAAGTGCACGACGAGCACCTCGCCGTTGTCGAGCTGCAGGAGGATGTACTTGCCCCGACGCTCGGCCTTCGCGACCTTGCGACCCACGATCCGATCGGTGAACTCCTTGCGCTTCGCGTGCCGGCGGATCACGCGCATCGCGTTCTTCGACGCGCGCACCTCCGCCTTCGCGATCTTGCGCCCAACGACGTCCTTCTCGAGGTCTCGGCGCATCACCTCGACTTCGGGAAGCTCCACTCCGTCCCCCTCGTTCTTCGCTAGGCCTCGGCCCGGGTGACCTGCTCGGACAGCCGCAGGTACGCCTCGTGCGCCGCTTGCTGCTCGGCTTCCTTCTTGGAGCGACCCATCCCGTTGCCCCAGGAGTGTCCGGCGAGGAACACCGTGGCGGTGAACTCCTTCTCGTGGTCGGGACCGCGCTCGGCGATCCGGTACTCCGGCAGCGCGTGGAGCTCCGACGAGGCGAGCTCCTGCAGGATCGTCTTGTAGTCCCGCTCCCCCTCCCCCCGCACGTAGGCGACCATCCGCGGGCGGAACAGGCGCTCGATCATCTTGCGGGCCACATCGAGGCCGCGATCCAGGTACACGGCCCCGAGGATGGCCTCGAGCGCGTCGGCGAGGATGCTCGCCTTGTCGCGGCCGCCGCTCATCTCCTCGCCCTTGCCGAGGAGCAGGAACCCGCCGAGACCGAGATCCCGCGCCACGTCCGCGAGCGCCGACATGTTCACGATCGCCGCGCGGAGCTTCGCGAGCTCGCCCTCGGCCAGATCGGGGAACTCCCGGTAGGCCATGTCCGTGACGACGACCCCGAGCACCGAGTCGCCGAGGAACTCGAGGCGCTCGTTGTTGATCGGCAGCTCGCGCTCGAACGCGTAGGAGCGGTGGATGAGGGCGTTCTCACGCAGCGCGCCGTCGCGGAACCGCACCCCGAGGACGCGGTCGAGGGCCTTCGAGCCCGCGCCACCCGCTCGCGCGGTCACGCGCTCACTCGACCTCGATGGCCTGGCGGCCGGCGTAGTACCCGCAGTTCGCACAGACGCGGTGCGGGAGCTTCGGCTGGTGGCACTGCGGGCATTCCGAGTACGTCGGCGCCTTCGCCTTCCAGTTCGCCTTGCGCTTCGCGCCGCGGGTGTGGCTCTGCCTTCTCTTCGGGACCGGCATCGTGGTTCCTTTCGTGTCGGAGGGTCAGGGCTCCTCGGTGAACCGCTCGAGCGCGGCCCACCGGGGGTCGATCTGCGGGGCGCAGCTGCACTCGCCGAGGTTGCGGTCGCCGCCGCATCGCTCGCACAGGCCGAGGCAGTCCGGCCTGCAGAGCGGCGAGAAGGGCATCGCGAGCACGACGGCGTCGCGCACCATCGGCTCGGGGTCGAGGTGCAGGTCCGGCTCGAGGGCGTAGTCGTCGTCGGGACCGGGGTCGCGCACGACCATCTCCCGCAGCGGGATCTCGAAGTCGCGCTCGAAGGGCTTCAGGCACCGGGCGCATCGGAACGACATCCGGCCGGCGACCGAGCCCGTGACGTAGATGCCCTCGACGACGCTCTCGAGCGTGAGATCGCCCTCGAGGGGCTCCTCCTTCGAGACCTCGACGAGCTCGGTGGACAGACCGGGGACCGGCTCGTCCACGCGGACGGTCTTCGAGGACCCGGGATGCTCGAGGAGGTCGCGGACGTCGATCGCGCGCATCACTCCTCCTCGACCTCCGGGAAGGCGACGTCGGGCCCGATGTCCTGGTTGGTCGAGGGCGCCGGACCTCGCAGCTTCTCGCGACCCGCGCGGACCTGGTCGATCGTGCGACTCAGCTGCTCGTTGCCCCCGAGCAGCTCCTCCGTGATCTTCTGCAGCACGATCTCGAACTGCGCGAGCTTCGCATCCACGTAGTCCTCGGACTCGAGCTTCATCCGGCGGGCCTCGTCGCCCGCCTCGGTGCGGATCCGCTCGGCCTCCTCGACCGCGCGCTGGACGATCGCCTCGCGCTCGGCCATGCGAAGCTGTTCCGCCCGGGCGTCCTCGACGATCGCCTCCGCGTCGCGCCGGGCCTTCGCGAGGAGCTCCTCCCGATCCTTCACGACCCAGCGGGCCTGCCGGATCTCCTCGGGGACGGCGAGCTTCATCTCGTCGATCAGCTCGAGCACCTCCTCGCGGTTCACGAGGGCGCTCGCGGAAAGGGGCATGGACTTGGCCTCGCGCACGAGGTCCTCGAGCTGCTGCAGCCGGGCCGCGAGATCCATCTACGCGCTCCCCCCCAGTCGGTCGCGCAGGCGCTCGGCGACGAGCGGCGGGACGAGCCCCCCGACGTCGCCGCCGAAACGGGCGACCTCCTTCACGAGCGACGAGGACAGGAAGGACCACGCCGGGCTCGTCGTCATGAAGAGCGTCTCCACCCCCGCGAGGGCGTGGTTCATCTGCGCCATCTGGATCTCGAACTCGAAGTCGGTGAGCGCGCGCAGGCCTTTCACCACCACGTCGGCGCCGAGCGTCTTTACCGATTCCACGAGCAATCCGCTGAAGGAGACCACGGACACGTTCGGCAGGGAGGCACTGACCTCCTTCAGCATCTGGACCCGCTCCTCGGCCGAGAACAGCGGCTGCTTGGCAGGGTTGTCCAGCACTCCGACGATCACCGCGTCGAAGCGCTGACCTGCTCGTTCGATGATGTCGAGGTGTCCGTTCGTCACGGGATCGAAGGTCCCGGGACACAGGGCGGTCAGGCCCATCGTGTTATGCCTCCCGCAAGAGCAGAACCAGGGTGTCGCCGTACTCCAGGCACCTGGCAGCGAGCCAGTGTAGCGGAATGACAGGCGTGGAACTCCCCTTCCTGCGGGTCAACGCCACGGTCCACCCGGAGGGCGCGAGCCACCCCCGAGCCAGCTGGGCGAGCACGTCGTCGAGCTCCTCGCCCTCGAGGTCATAAGGGGGATCGGCGAGCACGAGATCGAACGGAGCTCCGTTCTTGTCATTTCGAGTGAGAAATGCTCGGACGTCGACCCCGACGACGACTGCCTGCTCGCCGAGGCGGGTGCGCCCGAGGTTCTCCCGGATCGCCCCGGTCGCCGCCCGAGCGCGGTCCACGAAGACCGCCTCGGTCGCCCCGCGCGAGAGCGCCTCGATCCCGAGCGCACCCGTCCCGGCGAACAGGTCGAGCACCCTCGCCCCGGGCACCCGCGCACCGAGGCTCGAGAACATGCCCTCGCGGGCCATGTCGGCGACCGGCCGCACCCCCTTCGGGACCGGGCCGAGGCGGACCCCCTTCGCGCTTCCGGCGACGACACGCATCGGGCCACTGTACGCGTGGGGGAACTAGGTCTCGAAGAGCCAGTCGATCGAGCGCTCGAACCGGGTGCGGAGCTCGGCGAGGAGGGTCGGGTGCTCCTTCAGCTCGGGATCGGTCTCGATCAGGGCGAAGGCCCGCGCCCTTGCCCGCTTCACCAGATCGAGGTCCTCCGCGAGGCGCGCGAGCTTGAGGTCGGGCAGCCCGGACTGCCGGACGTCGAACAGGGTGCCCTCGCCCCGCAGGCGCAGATCCTGGTCGGCGAGCTCGAAGCCGTCGGTCGTGCTCACCATGGCTTCGAGGCGGGCCCTGACCTCCTCCGTCGGCTCCTTCGAGCCGTCGAACAGCACGCAGGTCGACGGGTACGCGCCTCGGCCGATCCGACCGCGGAGCTGGTGGAGCTGCGCGAGGCCGAAGCGCTCCGCGTTCTCGACCAGCATGACGGTCGCGTTCGGCACGTCGACGCCGACCTCGATCACCGTGGTCGAGATCAACAGGTGGTGCTCACCGCTCCGGAACGCCTCCATCACGCGCTCCTTCTCGGCCGGCCGCATCCGCCCGTGGAGGACGTGCAGCGACAGGTCGGGGAAGACGTGCTCGGCCAAGCGCTTGGCCTCGGCCTCGGCGGCCCGGACCTCCGTCTTGTTGGCTTCGTCGATCGCGGCGCAGACGACGAACGCCTGACGTCCCGCCTCGACCTCGCGCCGGACGAGCGTGTACGCCGCCTGCCGCTCGGCGTCGGTGCGCGCGAGCCGGGTCGAGATCGGCTGCCGGCCCTTCGGCATCTCGTCGAGCACGACGACGTCCAGGTCGCCGTAGTACGTGAGCGCGAGGGTCCGCGGGATCGGCGTCGCGGTCATGATGAGCACGTCGGGAGCCCCGCCCTTGCCCTTCAGCGCCATCCGCTGATGCACGCCGAACCGATGCTGCTCGTCGATCACGGCGAGGGAGAGGTCGGAGAACGCGACGCCCTCCTGCACGAGCGCGTGGGTCCCCACCACGAGGTCGACGTCCCCGCGCGCGATGCCCTCGAGGACCCGGGTCCGGTCCTTGCCGGTCACCGCTCCGGTCAGCAGGGCATAGGTGACCCCCGCATCGGCTGCGGGTTCGACCGAACCCTCGAACAGCGAGCCCTGCGGCCCCTCCGGCCCGCCGGCGAGCTCGAGGTACGGGATCGCCCCGAACGGCCCGAGCAGCTCCTGCATCGAGCGGAAGTGCTGCCCGGCGAGGACCTCGGTGGGAGCCATGATCGCGGCCTGGTGCCCCGACTGGATCGCGATGAGCGCCGCGTGGAGCGCGACGAGCGTCTTGCCCGAGCCGACGTCGCCCTGCAGGAGCACGTTCATCGGGCGCGACCGGGCCATCGCGGCGTCGAGCTCGGCCATGGCGCGCGTCTGAGCCTTCGTCGGCTCGAAGGGCAGGGTCGCGAGCAGTCGCTCGGCGAGCGGACCCGCCGGCTGGTGCGCGACGCCGGTCTGCGCCGCCTCGACCCGGTGCTTGCGGAACGCGACACCGAGCTCGAGCGTGAACAGCTCGTCGAACTTCAGCCGGGTCTCGGCGTCCCGGAGCTCCTCGCTCGAGCCCGGGAAGTGGATCTGCCGGATCGCCGCGTCGAACGACGACAGGGACTCGGCGGCGACGAGCTCGGGCGGCACCGGATCGGGGATCGCGCGGAGCTGCTCGAGGGCGCGATGCACGAGCTCGCGGATCGTGCGGGTCGTGATGCCCTCGGTCGCCCGATGGACGGGGGTGATCCGCCCCGTGTGCACGAGGTCTGCCTCGTCGCCCTTGAGGAGCTCGACCTCCTGGCTCGCGAGCTGCAGGCGCCCGCGGTAGAGCTGCACCACCCCCGAGACCGCGAGCTCGTACCCCTCCTTGTAGAGCGAGGCCGCCCACGGCTGGTTGAAGAAGGTCAGGTCGAGGTAGCCGGAGCCGTCGTACAGGGTGACCGTGACCATCGTCTGGTGCCGCCGCGTCTGACGCTTGTTCACGCGCTTCACCCGCGCGATCACGGTGGCGTACTCCCCGATCTTCAGGTCTCGGATCGGCACCACCTTCGAGCGATCGATGTAGCGGCGGGGGTAGTGATGGAGGAGCTGGCCCACGGTGTCGATGCCGAGGGACGCCGAGAGGACCTCGTGGGCCGGATCCCCTTTCGTCCGGAACCCCGTCCGGCGGTTCGCGAGCTGGCGGTCGATGGCCGAGACCGGCGACGCAAGGGTCAGCGGCATGCCGAACCTCGGTCGACCGGTGAGCGCATGGCTCGGTTCTACCACGCGCGTCGGGCACACCCGGCGAGCACGCGCACCTGCGCGGGCGGGCCCGGGGTCGTCTGCTACCCTTGCTCGGCCATGGCAGCCGTCTGTGACATCTGTGGGAAGAAGCCGTTCTTCGGCATGCGGGTCTCCCACTCACACCACCGGACCAAGCGCCGGTGGGACCCCAACATCCAGCGCGTCCGCGCGGTGGTGAACGGGTCGCCGAAGCGCGTGAACGCCTGCACGAGCTGCATCAAGGCCGGCAAGGTCCAGCGCGCCCTCTAGGGCGCCCGATCCGCTCGGCTGGGCGGGATCGACCAGAGCTGATCCACGGGCCCGATGCCCTTCCCGAGCGCGAGCGCGTGCCGGATCGCCTCCGTGACGAATGCCTTTCCGGCGCGGACGGCCTCGAGCAGCTCCCACCCTCCGGCGAGGTACGCCGCGATCGCCGCCGAGATCGTGCACCCGGTTCCGTGCGTGTGCGCGGTGTCGATGCGCTCCTCCGAGATCCACTCCCATCGCGCCCCGTCGGTGAACAGGTCGTCCGCTCGTGCCGAGCCTTCGAGGTGTCCGCCCTTCAGCAGGACCGCCCTGGGACCGAGCCCGAGGATCGCCTCGGCGGCCCGCTCCATGTCGTTCAGGGTCTCGACCGCGAAGCCCGCCAGGCCCCCGGCCTCGGGCAGGTTCGGGGTCACGAGTGTCGCGAGCGGGAGGATGCGGATCCTGAGGGCGTCCACGGCGTCCTCCTCGAGCAGCGAGTGGCCGTGCTTGGACACGAACACGGGGTCGACGACGAGGTTCGGCACGGCGGTCTCGGCGACCGCGTCCGCGACCGCCTCGACGATCTCTCGCGACGCGAGCATGCCGGTCTTCGCGGCATCCACCCCGATGTCCGTCACGACGGCGCGGATCTGCTCGGCCACGGTGCTCGGCGACAGCGCCTCGTAGCCGCTGACCCCGAGCGTGTTCTGCACGGTCACGGCGGTGATCGCGCTCATGCCGTACACCCCGAGCGCGCTGAAGGTCTTCAGATCGGCCTGGATGCCGGCACCGCCGCCCGAGTCCGAGCCGGCGATCGTGAGGGCACGAGGCCTCGGCGCGTCACCCACGGGCGAAGTGATCCCACCCTGTCGGGACGATGGGCGAGACGCGGCCCTGCGCGTCCACCCCGGTCAGTCCGGCCTCGTCCGTGATGACCCCGACCTCGGTGAGCGGCACGCCGAACCGCTCGTCGAGCTCGGCGCGAGCGTGCCCAACGTCGGTCACGTCGAGGGTCGCGAGCAGCTCGTAGTCCTCCCCTCCTCCGAGCGCGAGAGCGAGCGCGTCGACGCCGAGCGTCTCGGCACCCGCCCGGAGCGGCTCGGCGATCGGGATGCGCTCGAGCTCGACGAGTGCGCCCACACCGCTCGCCAAGCACAGGCGGCCGAGGTCTTTCGCGAGCCCGTCCGAGAGGTCCATCATCGCGGTCGCTCCCGCTTGGGCGAGCGTCTGCCCCTCGCCGACGCGTGCGACCGGGCGGGCGAGCGCGTCCGCGAGCGCCCGGCCCCAGGGCTCGGACAGCGCCGCGGCGGCCAGGCCTGCAGGCACCTGCGAGAGCGCGAGACCGCCCGCCGCCGCCCCGAGGGCGCCCGTGACGACCACCACGTCCCCCGGCTGCGCGCCCGAGCGGGTGAGGGCCCGGCCCGGCGCGACCTCGCCGACCACGCTGACCGAGACGACCACGGCCGGCGCGCGGTTCGTGTCCCCGCCGACGAGGGAGAGCGCGTACTCGTCGCACGCGGTGCGCATCCCGCCGTAGAGCTCGACCACCCACGAGGCCTCGACCTCGGCCGTGAGGCCGATCGACACGAGCGCGTAACGGGGGCTCGCGGCCATCGCGGCCATGTCCGAGACGTTCACCACGACGGCCTTCGCGCCGAGGTC
>JBLNAW010000283.1:0-3007 GCA_050259555.1 Solirubrobacterales bacterium | reverse complement strand
GGCCCGTGCCGGAGGTGCCGCTGAACCCCGGGGCGGCGCGGAGGATCCTCGAGGAGCTCCTGGACAACGCCGTCCGGTTCTCGCCCGACGAGACCTCGGTGGTCGTCCGGGTCGTGCTCGGCCTCGCCTGCCTCGAGGTCCGCGTGAGCGACGGCGGCGGCGGGATCGACTCCGTCGACCGGGAACGGATCTTCGGCCCGCTGGAGCAGCTCGAGGACCTCAACGTGCGGGTCCACCAGGGCGCCGGCATGGGGCTCGCGCTCGCGCGTTCCGCCGCGAGGGCGATGGGCGGCGACGTCACGCTCGAGCACTCGGGACCCGAGGGTTCGACGTTCCTGTGGACGATCGCGCTCGGCGAGTGATCCCCGCCGCTACTTGAAGCGGCGCATGTGCACGTTGAGGAGCAGGCCGACCGCGATCGAGTTCGTCAGCAGCGAGCTGCCCCCGTACGAGACGAACGGGAGCGTGATCCCCGTGATCGGCATGATGCCGATCGTCATCCCGACGTTCACGAAGATCTGGATCGCGAACATCGAGGCGATGCCGGCGGCCATGTAGGTCCCGAACGGGTCCTTCGATAACAACGCGACCCGGAACGCTCGCCACAACAGGACCGCGAACGCGAGCAGCATCGCCACGGCCCCCACGAAGCCGAACTCCTCGCCGACCACCGTGAAGATGAAGTCGGTGTGCTGCTCGGGCACGAAGTCGAGGTTCGTCTGCGAGCCCTCGAGGTACCCGGTGCCGGTCAGGCCGCCGGAGCCGATCGCGATCTCGGCCTGCTGGCGGTTGTAGCCCGTGCGCTGCGGATCGTTCTGGGGATCGAGGAAGCTCGTCAGCCGGGCGATCTGGTAGTCCTTCACCAGGCCGAGCTGGAGGCCGCCGAAGATCAGCACGATCGCCGTGACCGCGAGGATGGCGAGGTGCCGACCCCGCGCCCCCGCCACGACGAGGACCCCGACCAGGATCGAGACGAGCACGATCGAGGTCCCGAGGTCCGGCTGCAGGAACACGAGCAGGCTCGGGACCGCCGCGATCGCCGTCGCGCTGTAGATGTCCTGCAGCGTCAGCTCGGGACCGGCACGGCGCAGCTCGGACAGGTACGCGGCGAGCATGAGGATGAGCGCGATCTTCGTCAGCTCGGATGGAGTGAGCTGGAAGCCGAACAGCTCGAACCACCGCTGCGAGCCCTTGACGGTGGTGCCGAGCGGCGTCCGAACGAGCACGAGCAACACGATCGACGCCGCATAGATCATCCCCGCGTAGATCTTGAGGAACCGGTAGTCGAAGCTCGCGACGATCATGACGATGACCATCCCGAGCGCGGCGAACGTCGCCTGCCGCTTGAGGTAGGTCCCCGGATCGAGGCCGACGGCCGACAGGGACTGGTGGGTGGCCGAGTACACCATGAAGAGCCCGGCGACGACGAGTACGACCACGGCGAGGAGCAGCACGGGGTCGACGTGCCGGATCGGGCGGCGCTCGGCCGGGAACGTCTTGTTCGCGACGAGATCCATCAGTCGGTCGCCGCCGCGCCGACCGTCCCGGACTGTTGGAGCCCGTAGATGCCCTCGATGATGTTCCGCACGATCGGGGCGGCGGTGGTCGAGCCGTGGCCGCCCTGCTCGACGAGGGCGACGATCACGTGCTGCTCCCCGTTCGCCGAGGTCATCGCCGCGAACCAGGAGTAGTCCTGGCGGTTCGTCACCTCCGCGGTACCGGTCTTGCCGGCGACCCACACCTGACCGAACGGGAACCCGAGGAACGCCTGCTGCGCGGTGCCCGTGCGCGGGACGTTCACGAGGGCGTTCCGCACGTACGCGAGGTACTTCTCGTCGAACGGCAGCTGTCGCCTGCAGTTCGGCTCGTCGGTGCGCACCACGTCGCCGCTCGGCGCGACCACGCGATCGAGGAGGTGCGGTACGCACACGTGCCCGTCGTTCTGGAGCGCCCCGTACGCGACGGCGAGCTGGAGCGGCGTGACGAGCGTGTCGCCCTGCCCGATCGTCATGAGGATGAAGTCACCGGGGTACCACTGGCCGTCGGGGAACCCCTTGGGGTACTGCTCGTGCATCGCCGACTTCCACGCCGCGCTCGGGACCCGACCGTCCTGCTCGTACGGGAGGTCCACGTTCGTGACCTGCCCGAACCCGAGGGCGCCGAGGTCGTGTTGGAGGGGCTCGTGCGAGGTGACCCCGTGCGCCTGTTCATCCGGGTTCACGTAGTAGAGGTCCCAGTACCGGTACCCCATCGGGTAGAAGACGGTGTCGCAGGACATGGAGAGCGCACCGGCGAGGTTCATGTACCCGAGGTTGGCCGTCGTCCAGTTGTGGAAGACGTACTGCATGGCCGCCGGGTCGTCCTGGTTGTAGGGAGCGGTCCAGGAGGACGGACACGGATACGTCTGGTTCGTCGTCACGATCTCGCGCTGCAGGGCCGAGAGCGCGATCATCGGCTTGTACGTGGACCCGGGTGGGTACTGGCCTTGGATCGCCCGATCGACGAGCGGGTAGCCGGTGTTCGCCGTGTTGAAGCGCCGGTTGAACTCGTCGGTCGAGATCGACCGCGTGAACAGGCTCGGCTGGAAGGTGGGGTACGAGGTCAGGGCCTGGATCGCGCCGGTCGTCGGGTCGAGCACGACCACCGCGCCGGCGTTGGCGCGCAGGTTGGCCCCGCTCGCCGGGTCGAAGACGCCGTGCGCGGCGTTCATGCCGTTCACGAGGCTCGTCTCGACGAGCTTCTGGATCCGCATGTCGAGCGTGAGCTCCACATCGTCCCCGGGCACCGCGTCGAGCTGCCCGATCGGGCCGAGGTTGCGGCCGGTCGAGTTCACCCGGTACTTCACGACCCCATCCGTCCCGGCGAGGTCGTGCTCGTACACGGACTCGATCCCCGCGACGCCGACGGTATCGCCCGGCTGGTAGCCCGCGAACGCGGGATCGTCGAGCTTGTCCTGCGAGATCTGCCCCAGGTACCCGAGCACGTGCGCCGCGAGCGAGCCCTCGGG
>JBLNAW010000282.1:0-8917 GCA_050259555.1 Solirubrobacterales bacterium | reverse complement strand
GCGGTGGCGGGCGGAGCGATCTTCGCGATCGCCGAGCTCGGTCCGGCGGATCGACACGCGCCGGCGGACTCCCCGGAGCCGGTCGTCGACACGACGGTGAACGGGATCACGATCTCGCATCCCGAGAGCTGGTACGTCGTCGACCCGGTCTCGGCCGGGATCGAGCCAGGCTCCAGGGACCTCCCCCGGCTCGTCCTGTTCGTGAGCGACACCGACCCGATGGTCTCCGGCACGCTCGGCTGTCCCGGCCGTCTCGACGGCGCCACGGACGGCTTCGTGATGACGCTCCAGGAGGATCCGCTCGCGCTCGTCGGCGACGCTTCTGGAGCGTGGCCGGTCGCGCTCGCGCCGATGGACGTCGGCACCTATGAGTCGCCGTGCTATCCGAACTGGACCTTCCTCCGCGCGAGCTGGACGGTGAGCGACCGGACGTTCGAGGCGCGCGTCGGCCTCGGCCCCGACGTGAGCGCCGAGGGTCGAGCGGCCCTCGATGCCGCGTTCGCGAGCCTGCAGGTGGCGCCGAGCGAGGGCGGCCCGGATTCCGTCGTCATCTCGGCCGGCACGACGGCCGGTGAGGATTGGCAGCTCTCGGTGAGGAGTGGGCAAGGCGGTCTCGAGGTCGGGCTGCAATGGGCGTCCGGCGGCGCGGGGACGGGCACCGCCGAGGACGTCTCCGGCCGCCTCTCCCTGTCGTCCCAGAGGTTCGGCCAGGGCGACGGTGCGCAGTTGCTCGTCTTCGGTGCGGTCCCGGCGAGCGCCGTCCGCATCGAGGCGACGGATGGCCAGACCTCGCAGGAGGTTCCGATCCTGGACGTCCCGGACGCGATCGACCCTCGATGGAACGCGCTGGTGTTCGCCGCCGACCCAGGGCAGATCGTGGTGACCGCGTACGACGCCGAGGGCGGCGTGGTGGCCAGCGCCGAGGTCGGCCCGGGGTCCGGTGGGTCGGCGGTCGGCGCGCCGTCGCCCGTCCCCATCGAGGTGCTGTTCCGCGGCAGGACGAACGAGTGCTTCTGGACGCTCTCCCGGTGGAGCGAGGGTCCCGATCGTGAACGGCTCGAGCTCGTGCCGCGCGACGGCGGCACACCGGTCGATCTGGTGGTGGATACGAGCTCGAGCGCGTCCCCGCTGCAGCTCGCATCCTTCGATTGCCCGACCGACGGCACGGACGCGGTCCTCGTGTTCGGGATCGCGACGGACGACGCCGCCAGCATCCGATGGACCGACACGCTCGAGGCCGGGGCGCCGGACTGCATCGAGTCGACGCTCCCCGCTCGCCTGTGCGTGGTCCTCAACGACGTCTCCGGACCCGGCGAGGCCGTCGCGCTCGACGCGGCCGGCCGCGAGATCGCGCGCGTCCCGTACTGATCGGCTGCGGCCACGACGGTCGAGCTCGGACCGTCGCCGGCGGTCCGCCGCCTACAGCTGGTTCTCGCCGCCGAAGATCTCGGAGACGCTCGAGTCCTCGAACACCGCCCGGAGCGCGCTCGCGATGAGCGGCGCGATCGAGAGCACCTTCAGCTTGGAGAACTGCTTCTCCTCGGGGATCGGCATCGAGTTGGTGACGACGACCTCCTGGATCGGCGCCTCCTCGAGCAGCTGCACCGCCTTGCCCGAGAGCACGGGGTGCGTCGCGCCGACGAAGATCGGGCCGCCGCCCATCGCCGCGAGCGCGACCGCGCCCTTCGCGACCGTGCCGGCCGTGTCGATCATGTCGTCGACGAGCACGCATGGACGACCCTCGACCTCGCCGACGACCGCCATCTCCTCGATCTTGTGCGCCTCGTGGCGAGAGCGCCGCTTGTAGAGGAACGCGAGGTCGGCGTGGAGCGACTCGCGGAGCTTCTCGGCGGTCTTGATGCGGCCGGCGTCGGGGGCGACGACGACGAGGTCGTCGCCGTGCAGGCCGAGCTCGTCGCGCAGGTACCCCGAGAGGATCGGGAGCGCCGTGAGGTGGTCGAACGGGAAGTCGAAGTACCCCTGGATCTGCCCGCTGTGCAGGTCGATCGAGACCACCCGGTCCGCGCCGGCCACGCTGATGAGATCGGCGACGAGCTTCGCGCTGATCGGCTCGCGCGCGAGCGCCTTCTTGTCCTGTCGCGAGTACCCGTAGTACGGCACGACCGCGGTGATCCGCTTCGCCGACGCACGCTTCATCGCGTCGAGCATCACGAGCTGTTCCATGATCGACTCGTTCACCGGGTCCGAGTGGCTCTGGACGACGAAGACGTCCGCGCCACGAACGCTCTCCTCGGCGCGGAAGTAGAACTCACCCGAGGCGAACCGACTGAGCTTCGCGGGTGAGAGATTGATCCCGAGGTGCTCGGCGATCTCCTCCGCGAGCGCGGGGTGCGTGGTCCCCGAGAACAACATCAGCTTCTTCTTGGTGACGATCTCCACCGGCGATCCGCCCCCTAGCGCTCCTTCTTCCCCCGCGCCGAGCCGGTCCGCGCCGCCTCGGCGTCCTTGCGCTTGCGGTACCCCTGCACGATCCGCTGCTCGGAGCGCTCGACCGCGAGCGCGCCCGGCGGCACGTCTCTCGTGATGACCGACCCCGCTCCGGTGACGGCGCCCTTGCCCACCCGGACCGGAGCCACGAGCATCGTATCCGAGCCGATCCGAACGTCGTCCTCGACGACGGTCCGGTGCTTCGTGTACCCGTCGTAGTTCACCGTGACGGTCGCCGCGCCGATGTTCACGCCCGCGCCGATCGTCGCGTCCCCGACGTAGGAAAGGTGCGGCACCTTCGAGCCCTCCCCGACCGCCGAGCCCTTGATCTCGACGAACGAGCCGGCCTTCGCCCGCGCGGCCAGCACCGTGCCGGGCCGGATGTGCGTGTACGGGCCCACGGTCGCCCCATCGCCGATCCGCGAGCCCTTCACGACCGACGCCTCGACGCTCGCGCCGTCGGCCACGGTGGAATCGACGATCCGCGTCGAGGGCCCGATCGTGCACCCGGCGCCGATGCGCGTGTCGCCCTCGAGGAAGGTGAGCGGCCGGATCACGGTGTCGACGCCGACCCGAACGCCGACGTCGATGTACGTGAGCGCCGGGTCCTCGAGCGTCACGCCGTTCGCCATGTGCGCCGCGTTCACGCGCGAGCGCACGAGCGCACCGAGCGCCGCGAGGTCGGCTCGCGAGTTCGGTCCCATGAGTCCGCCGGTGTCGACGTTCACCGCCGAGATGCGCTCGCCCTTGTCGGCGAGGATCGGGAAGACCTCGTTGAGGTAGTACTCGCGCTGGCGGTTCTCGCGGCCGACCAGCGGCAGCGCGGCGAACAGGTCCTTGCGGCGGAAGGCGAACACGAGCGTGGAGACCTCGTGGATCGCGCGCATCGCGGCGGTGGCGTCCGAGCCCTCCACGATGTCGACGAGGCGGGTTCCCTCGCGGACGATGCGCGCGTAGCCCTTCGGCTCGTCGACCTCGGCGGTGAGGATGGAAGCGGCCGAGCGCGTACGCCGGTGCACCCGAAGGAGCGCTCGCACGTCCGCAGGCGCGACCGGGTCGAAGTCGCCCCCCACCACGAGCACCTCGTCCGCACGGCCGACGGCATGCTCCGCGGCGGCGACCGCGTGTCCCGTCCCGAGCGGCTGGCCCTGGTCGACGAAGATGACCGGGACCTTCAGGCCCCACGACCCAACGGCCTCGCGCACCTGCTCGGCGCCGTTCGAGACGACGAACACGATCCGGTCCGGGCGCGCCGCGAGCGCGTTCTGCACGGCGTGCCACAGGAGCGGCCGGCCGCAGAGCGGATGCAGGACCTTCGGGATCGACGACTTCAGCCGCTTGCCCTTGCCGGCCGCGAGCACGACGGCGACGAGGGCTCGACGGCTCTTCGTCTGGGGCACGCGCGTCCTTTCGGGTCCTCGGCCCGTCCCGGGGCAGACCCTTTGTACCCAGGCTGCCGGGCTGTGACAAGACGGCCGCTCAGGGGACCTTCAGGACCTCGGTCGCGACCGACGTTCGCAAGGCGTTCCGGGGGGAGGAATCGGACCTCCATTTCAGGCTCCAAAGGCCCGCGTCTTGCCGTTAGACGACCCCGGAGGGCATCCGATTATGGCCCGGAAGCGGGTGCGGCGACCGCAGGCCGGGGCCGTGGCGCGCTCAGGCGGGCGGGGCCGAGACCACGATCGATCCGGGCAAGGACGCGGCGACCGCTCGAGCGTGCGTCTCGTCGCGGGCGAGCCCGACGACCGAGGAGCCGCTCCCGCTCATCACCGCGCCGAGCGCCCCCGCCGCGAGGAGCCGCTCCTTCGCCTCGGCGACGACGGGATGGCGGGCGAACACGGGGCGCTCGAGGTCGTTGAACAGCAGTGGCCCGAGCGCCTCGGGATCGCCGGCGGCCGCGGCGTCGAGGAGCGCCCCGGGATCCGGCCCGGTGCCGCCACCGGCGTCGTCCCACCAGCGATAGGCATCGGGCGACCGGACGCCGAAGTCGAAGTACAGGAGCACCCAGTGGAGCGGGGCGACCTCGGCGGGCGCGACGAGCTCGCCGCGACCGCTCATCAGGGTCGGGCCGCCCGCGAGCATCGCCGGCACGTCCGAGCCGATCCGCTCGGCGAGCTCGGCGAGGGTGCCCTCGTCGAGCCCGCAGCCCCAGAGCTCGTTCAGCGCGAGGAGGGTCGCCGCCGCATCGGCGCTCCCGCCGCCGAGCCCGGCCGCCACGGGGATCCGCTTCTCGACGACGATCTCGGCACCCCCCGCGTCGGGACACGCGTCGCCGAGCGCGAGCGCCGCGACGAGCGCGAGGTTCAGCCCGCCGGCGGGAACCTCCCCGGTGAGCTCCGAGGCGCCGAGCACCTCGACCCGGAGAGCCTCGGCGTCGCGGACGGTCACGACGTCGGCGAGCGACGTGGGCACGACGAGGCTCTCGAGGTCGTGATAGCCGTCGGCCCGAGCGCCGAGCACCCGCAGGAACACGTTGATCTTCGCGGGCGCCGCACGCCGGACCGAGCGCGCGCTCATGCGACCGCCTCCGCGAGCCGAGCGAAGTCCTCGAGCGACAGGCGCTCGGCGCGCACGTCGGGCTCGAGCCCGCACCGCTCGAGCGCGCCGCTCGCGTCCGCTGCCGACAGGCCGAGCCGGCGAAGCGCGTTGCGCATCGTCTTGCGGCGCTCGGCGAAGCCCTCGTCGACGAGGCGGAACAACCGCTCGGGCTCGGTCGCGACGGGCGGGACGGCGCGGCGGACGAGCCGCACGAGCACCGAGTCGACGCCCGGCCGAGGCCAGAACACCGTCGCCGGCACGCGCCGCGCGAGCGACGCCTCGGCCCGGTACGCGACGCGGACGCTCACGGCGCCGTAGGCCTCGTCGCCCGGCGAGGCGGCGAGACGCTCGCCGACCTCCCGCTGGACCATCACGAGGAACGACCCGATCTGCGGCACCCCCTCGAGCATCCCGGCCACGAGCGGGACGGCGACGTTGTACGGCAGGTTCGACACCATCTTCCACCCGTCGCCGAGCAGCTCGCTCGCCCAGTCCGTCCGCATCGCGTCGGCCGACCGGACGGTCACGTCGGGCCACGGCTCGAGGACCTCCTCGAGCGCCGGCAGCAGACGGCGGTCGAGCTCGACCGCCGTCACCGAGGCACCGGCCGCCGCGAGCGCGACGGTGAGCGAGCCGAGCCCGGCGCCCACCTCGAGCACCCGGTCTTTGGCCTCGACGCCCGCGTCCGCGACGATCGCTCTCGCGAGGTTCGGGTCCGCGAGGAAGTGCTGCCCGAGCGCCTTCGTCGGGCGGATCCCGTGGCGGCGCGCGAGGTCCTTCAGGGTCGCGAGGCCGAGCCCCGCCTCACCAGGTGAGGCGGACCTGGCAGACGCCCGCGCCGAGGGGCGCGATGCGCGAGAAGGCTTCTTCGCTGAGGTCGATGACGCGGCCACCGAACGGACCCCGATCGTTGATGGTCACCGTGACGGTCTTGCCGTTGGCGAGGTTCGTGACGGTGACCACCGTACCGAACGGCAACCAGGGGTGCGCCGCCGTGAGGCCGTTGCCCGGCGAGAACGTGTAGTAGCTCGCCTCGCCGACCTGGGTCCCGTGGATCGTCTCGGCGCGCCCGACGAGGCGCCGCTGCGAGATCGCCTCGGTGACGACCCGGCGATCGAGGAGCACCCGCCCGACGACCTCGCCGTTCACGATGCGCACCCGGTAGGTCTCGATCATGAGGCCGTTGGACCCCTGCCGAGTGACGCGGACCCGACCGGGATCGAGCTGGTCCGAGTAGACCGAGAGGGTCGTGAATGGGATCGGCACCTCGACGTCTCGGACGTGGGTCGTGACCCGCGCGTACCGGACGTGCATCCCGTCGTGAAGGGGGGTCCTGGGTGATGGTCGGACGCGGTCGTCGCCGTCGGGCTCGATCCCCATGGCCGAGAGGAGCTCCCGAACGGTCGTGGCATCCGTGACGACGAAGTGGTCCTTCCCCAAAACCACCACGTCCACTGCCACCGTTCGGGACGTCCCGACCGACGATCCCGCAGAGAACCAGTTCTCGGTGGACGGGATCGTCAGCTTCGCCGACGGCCCGCCCGCCCCCTCCATCACCCAGGCCCCCACACCCTGCGGAGCCGCTTCGACCGGGGAGGTGAGCCTCGAGGCCACCACCACGGTCATCCCGTCGGCGAGCGGCGTCGCCGCCGAGGGCACCACCACATCGTCTCGCCCGAGGACGATCCCCGAGGAATCGAGGAGATCCCCGACGCTCGCGCTCAGGGTTCGCACGGCCTGCGGTTGCCCGTCCACCACGAGGGTGACTTGCTTCTCGAGGGTCAGGTACAACGTCCCGACGACGAGCACCGCCGCCGCCAACGTCGCATTCCCGATCGCCTTCCGGATCCGAAGTCTCCGGACCCGGCTCGGTCGAACCCGCATCCTTCCTCCTGTCGAAGGAAGGCCTCGGGGGGAAGCGGCGGTGGGGCCGTACCGAAGCCTCCAAGCGCGAAGCCCGGCCAACCTACCAAAGCCTCAACCCTCACTGCAAACTTGAAGCCGAACACCTGTTCGGTGCGGTTCGTGGTGGAAAACCGGCTATCGCAGACGCGCGAACGCGTGCATCGCGTTCGCGACGGTGGCCGCGCGGACCGTCTCGACCGCCGCATCGAGCGCGCGCGAGACTCCTTCGATCACATCGACCACGTTCGCCGGTGCGTTGTCGCGACCGCGGAGCCGTTGCGGGGCGAGGTACGGGCTGTCGGTCTCGACCAGGAGACGGTCGAGCGGCACCACGGCTGCCGCCTCGCGCAGATGCGGGTTCTTCGGGTACGTGACGTTCCCCGCGAACGAGAGGTGGTAGCCGCGTGCGACGCATTCGCGCGCGATCTCGGCGTCGCCACTGAAGCAGTGGATCACCACGCGCTCGGCCGAACCCTCGTGCAGGAGTCGAAGGATCTCGGGCCACGCGTCGCGGACATGGACCACGAGCGGCAGGCCCGCCTCGCGGGCCATCGCGATGTGGAGCCGGAAGTTCGCCTCCTGATCCTCTCGCGGCGAGAGCATCCGGAAGAAGTCGAGGCCGGTCTCCCCCACCGCGACGACGAGGGGGTTGCCGAGGAGCTCCTCGATCGCGTTGCCGGCCGCCCGGTCCATCTCGGACGCCGTGTGCGGATGCATGCCCGCGGTCGCGAACACGCCCCTGAAGGACTCGGCCAGCTCGAGCGACCGGCGGCTCGTCTCGGGGTCGATGCCGGCGCAGATCACCGTGCTCACGCCTGCGGCCCGAGCCTCCTCCAGCAGCGGTTGAGGTTCGCGGTCGCACAGGAACAGGTGGCAGTGGGTGTCGACCGCCCCGCCGTTCACCGGGAGTTCAGGGTTCTGGTCGCTCATCGGCTCGTCGCGCTCGGCGCTCTCAACTTGCGGTCCACGAGGGGAGTCTCACGTGAAACGCGATACCGCGAACCGTCACTCAGGACTCGAGGCGCGGGAACAGCGCGCCCCCCTTCGTCGTCGCGGTACCCGGCTCGAGCAGGCCCCACGTCACCGCCTCCGGCACGTGCTGGTGCCCGAGCGGCTCGCCGACACCGAGCTGCTCCCACAGGCGCTCGGCGGCGCCCGGCATGATCGGCTGGATCAAGACGGCGAGGATCCGGAGCGTCTCGGCCGCCGCGTACAAGACGGACCCGAGCTCGTCACGCCGGCCCTCCTCCTTCGCCGCCTTCCACGGCTCCTTCTCGACGAGGTACCGGTTCGCGCGGGTCACGATGTCCCAGAGCGCGGTGAGGGCTCGATGGGGCTGGACCTGGAGCATCAGCTCGTCGTATCGGCGGGCGGCGTCCGCGGTCACCGACGGGAGGTCGCCTGCAGCACCCTCGAGCGTCGGTTCAGGCACCCGGCCCTCGAAGTTCGATGCCAACATCGCGAGCACCCGGCTCGCCAGGTTCCCGAGTCCGTTCGCGAGGTCGGCGTTGTGACGATCGGTCATCGCCTCCCAGGAGAAGCTCCCGTCCTCCCCGAAGCGGATGTCCCGCATGAAGTAGTAGCGGTAGGAGTCCGTCCCGAAATGATCGATCACCTGGAAGGGATGGATGCCCGTCAGCTTGGTCTTCGACATCTTCTCCCCGCCGACGAGCAGGTACCCGTGGACCCAGACCTGCGTCGGCGGCTCGAGCCCCGCCGCCATCAGCATCGCCGGCCAGTAGACGGCGTGGAACCGGACGATCTCCTTGGCCATGAGATGGATGTTGGCGGGCCACACCCTGTCGAACCGCTCGAGATCGTCGGCGTACCCGGCCGCCGTGATGTAGTTGGTCAGCGCGTCGAACCAGACGTAGCAGACGTGGCTCGGGTCCCAGGGCAGCGGGATCCCCCAGTCGAACGACGTCCGGCTGATCGAGAAGTCCTGGAGCCCGCCCCGGATGAGCGAGAGGACCTCGTTGCGGCGCGTCTCCGGCTGGACCGCCAGGGGGTGGGCCGCGTAGTGCTC
>JBLNAW010000281.1:0-3753 GCA_050259555.1 Solirubrobacterales bacterium | reverse complement strand
AGGTCGAGCGTCAGGTGGACGCCGTCGGGGAGGGCTCGCGTGCCAACTCCGACGACCGCCGCCACGAGGAACCCCTGGCCCTCGTCGGGCACCCCGGTCTCGATCGCCCCTGCGGCCAGCGGCGGCCCGCCGATGCTGAGGTCCCGGTCCGCCGAGGCCTTCATCCGACGGACCGCCTCGGGGTCGAAGGTGCGCTCGAGGCGCGTCCGAGCGGTGGGCACGGTCTCGAGCGTCGTGGAGTAGACGACCTTGTCGGCCGCCTGCCAGATCGCCGCGTAGTCGCGGACGATCGAGGGCTCGTCGGGCAGGGTGTGCGCGGTCTCCCAAAAGCGCATGACCTCGTACATCCGGCGTCCATAGAGGTAGGTGCCGATCGGCCGCTCGAGGTCGTTGACGAACGCGTGCACCTCCTCGTCCGGCGCCGCCCAGTCGAAGGAGCCGTCCGCGTCCGCCACGTAGCCGTCGAGCGACGCGATCGCCGCGTAGATGAGCTTGGCCATCGAGCTCAGCCGGCGTCGGCCGCGCGCTCGAGCGCAGCGATATCGATCTTGCGCATCTGGAGCATGGCCTCGGTCGCTCGCTTCGCGCGCTCGGGGTCGGGATCGCTCAGCAGCTCGCCGAGCCGGGTGGGGTTGATCTGCCAGGAGAGGCCGTAGCGGTCCTTCAGCCATCCGCACATCGACTCCTCGCCGCCCGCCGTGAGGGCGTCCCACAGCTGGTCGACCTCGGCCTGGGTCTCGCACGCGACCGAGAGCGAGATGGCCTCGGTGAACGGGAACAGCGGTCCGCCGTTGAGGGCGAGGAACTCCTGCCCGTCGAGCGTGAACCGCACGACCATGGCGGTGCCGGGCGTGCCGGGGCCGGCCTCGCCGTACCGCGAGACCTCGAGCACCTTCGACTCGCCTCCACCGCCGCTCGTCTCGCGACGGGCGCGGAACACGGACACGTAGAACTCGGCCGCCTCCTCTGCCTGGTCGTCGAACCACAGGAACGTCGTGATCTTCTGCATCGGGTTCCCTTCCCTCGAGAGGAGCGCGTGCGCTCCTCGTCCGATGGCGATCCGGACAGTCTCTCGCGACCGCGGGGAAACGGTGATGTCAGCGGTGGATCGCGTCGACGTTGATGCGGCGCGGATGGATGCGCGCGACGACGCGGGTCTCGCGCTCGGCGCGTTCCGCGGGGTAGACGTGCCCGTAGTAGCCGGGGTGCGAGGTGTAGCGGCGGGTCAGGCGGTCGAGGTGCTCGAGGGCGCCCTCCTCGATCAGGTCGACGTCGCCCCGGATCTCGATCCATCGGCTCGTGTCGTCGGGGTCGACGACGAGCATCGTCGCGCGCGGGTCGCGCGCGCGGTTCCGGCCCTTCGCGCGCTCGCGCGTCGTGTTGACGAGAACGTCGTTGCCGTCGAGGTCGAACCACGTGGGGTGCACCTGCGCACCGACGCGGAGCGGTGTGGCGAGCGCGCCCAGCAGCGGGCGCTCGAGCAACTCCCGGTGCGAGCCGGGGATCGGCGGCTCGCCCTGGCATGCGCGGGCGGCGACCGGCGGCGCGGGCGGGAGACGTCCGCCCGGTCGGCCCGGGAGCAGTGCGGGCCCGATCGCGACCGAGATCGGGTGCAGCCGGCACCGGAGCGGGTGCTCGGTCGCCGCGAGCTCGGCCGGCACGACCTCGCCGAAGTAGCGCTCGGCACCGCAGTACGAGCGGGCGAGCGCGTCGAGGTGCGCCATCGCGCTCTCCTCCTCGAGCGTCACCTCGGCTCGGACCTCGATCCATCGCCGCTCACCGGCGGGCTCCATGATGAGCACCGTCGCGCGGGGACGCTCCCGCAGGTTCCGCGCCTTGCGGAACTCGCGCATCGTGTTCACGACCACGTCCTCGCCGTCGACGCTGAACCACACGACGGTGGACTGGAGACGCCCGTCCGGCATCTCGGTCGTCATCACGATGTCGAGCGGCCGACCGAGGAGGTCGGCGTGCGACTGGGGCACCGCATGGAGGGCGCGGGCCTTCGCTTCGGCCGAGTCGGTCATGCGAGCAGCGTCATCGTGCTGAGGCGCTCGGCCAGCACCCGCATCACCGCGAGCGCGATGTCCGGACGCTCGCGGATCATCGCCTCGAACTCGCGGAGGCCGATCCGCAGGGTCCGAACCTCGCCCTCGGCGATCAGCGAGGCGACGCGGGGGGTCCGCGTGATCACGGACATCTCGCCGACCGCATCTCCCGCGGCCCGGCGCGCGATCGTTCCCCCGTCGCTCCGCGCGACGCGGACGATCCCATCGAGGACGACGTGCATCTCGTCGCCGAGCTCGCCCTCCGCGCCGATGATCTCCCCGTCCGAGTAGTGCCGCTCTTCGGATATGGCTGCGATGCGTTGCAGCTCGACGGGAGCGAGCGCGGCGAACAGCGCGATCCCTCGGAGGGCGAGGACGAGTTCCATCGGCGACATCGACCCCCCCGAGCGTGTCATCGATCCTCCTTCGTTCCGGTGGGAGCGTACGAGCTCAGCGCAGCCTCGGATGAAGGGATCGGCATCGCGTGCCGCCGCGTCGAGCGACGTCGGGTCCGCCGGTCGCCGGACACCGACCGACGTCGGCTCCCACGATGCGAGGAGAGACCTCACCACCGACGATCGGGCGGCGACCTCGATCGTCTCGAGCGCGTTCGCGAGCTCGCCTCCCCCGCCATCTGCGAGATGCTCGAGCGCCACCCGCATCGCGCGCGGATCGTGGCTCGCGAGGGTGAGGGCCGAGAGCGCGACGATGGCGTTCGCTCGGCCTCGGGACCGCAGGGCGTCGCGCAGGAGCTCGGCGGCGTCGCCGTCGGGAGGGATCGCGGCGGCCATCGAGCGGTCGCGCTCGGCGAGCGACGCCCGCGTCTCGACGATCGAGCGGATCTCGGCGTCGAACCCTCGCAGATCGGTCTCGGCGAGCGCATCGAGCGCCGCGTCGCGGAGCGATGCTTCCCCCGAGGCGAGCGCCTCGAGGGCGGCCGGAACCACGACCTCCGCTCCGCCGGCGACGAGCGCTCCGAGCGCCGCCACCCGAACCGTGGTCGAGGGATCGCCGACGCATCCGCGGACCAGGGCCACGGCGTCATCCGGAGCGGCAGCCTCCCCGATCTCCTGGACGGCGAAGCGTCGGGTCTCGGCGTCCTCGGCCGACAGGAGGCGACGGATCGCGTCCTCGGCCTCGCGCCTGGACGGGCCGGCGAGGAGCCGAGCGGCCGATGCGGCGACGACCGATGCGTCGGCGTCGTCGAGCATCGCGACCGGCGTCTGGGTGGGATCGATCGCATGGACCGCCGCGAGCCGTACCACCCCGTCGTCGTCCTCCAGGGCCCGATGTCGGACCGCCTCTTCGAGCATGCCTGCCGCGCCGGCCGCCTCGACCGCTCGGGCACGCACGATCGGGTCCGGATCCCCGGAAGCCCGGCGGAGGGCCTCGGTCGCGCGGGGGTCGTCGGTTCCCGCGACGAGGTGGAGAGCGAGACGGCGCATCCTGGCATCGGGGTCGTCGAGGGCGGCGAGCGCGAGGGATGTGGCTTGCCCGTCGCTCCGTACGGAGATCGCCGCGTTCGGGATCGCGTCGTCGAACACCCGCGGCCGGCCCGCACGGATCGCCTCGACCAGCGCCGTTGCGTACGAACGCCGGATCCGCCAGCCCACGACGACGGTGATCACGGCGGCGACGAGACCGATCACCGAGAGCTGCCGCGCGGTCAGCGCCTCCTGTCCCACGAGCTGGACGACGCCGGCGA
>JBLNAW010000280.1:0-3013 GCA_050259555.1 Solirubrobacterales bacterium | reverse complement strand
GCCGCCGTGAGGTCGGTCCCGAGCCCTCTTCCCTCATTCGCTTCGAGCGTCGACCGCGCGGCCTCGCGGTCACCGCGGTGGGCGGCCAGGAGTGCGACCCCCAGCAGCGTCCCGAGGAGGGCCAACTCGTCGAGAGCCGGGCGCCCCAAGAGCTCCTCGATGAGACGATCCGCCGTCCCCCATTCGCCGAGATCCACGGCGAGCTCGACCGTGTTCGCCATCGCCTGGATCTCCCATCCTCGGACGCCGGCCCTGCGTGCGGCGTCCACGGACTCGAGCGAGAAGCGTAGTCCCGCCCGCGGGTCGTCCTCGACCGCCACGATCCCCATCGCCATCAGCACTTCCACGCGGAACTGCATCGAGCCCTGCTCCGCGAGCTCGAGCGCACCGCGCATCAGGATCCCGGACTCGCGATGGCGGCCGACGTTCGCGAGTGCCCACGACTTCTGGCTGATCGCCCCCGCGAGCATGTCGTCCAACCGGTCGCGCTCGATGATCGGGAGAGCGTCGTCGAGCAGCCCGAGCGCCTCCTCCGATCGGCCGATCTGGATGCAGGACGTCGCGAAGGCGAGGATCAGCCGAACGCGCGCCGGGTCGCCCAGACGGTCACCCAGGCGATCGATGGTCTGGCGCATCCGCTCGCTGTGCTCTCCCACGCGATCCAAGCCGACCGCGGGACGCGCCATCGCGGCGGTCACGCGGGCGACCGTGTCGACGTCATCGGCGTCCTCGGCCAGCACGATCGCCTCGTCGAAGAACGCGACGGCCTGCGCTGCGCGCCCTGCCATCGCCGCGGCCTCGCCGGCCTGCTCCAGGAGGCGGGTGCGTCCGGGGCCCGACGGCGTGATCTCGAGCGCCTGCTCGGTGTAGACGAGCGCCTGTTCGGGCGACCCGAGCGAGGTCGCGCGCTCGGCCGCATGGCCGAGCCAGTCGCGCGCCCGGGCCGCGAGCGCGTCCGCGTCGGGCCCGGGCGGTGTCGCGCGGTACGCCTCCACGTACTGGGAGGCGACCACCCCGCCGAGCTCCTCATCGCCGAGCGCCTCGAAGTGGTGTGCGGTCGCGAGGTGGCGGCGCCGGCGCTCGGCCTTCGAGAGCGTCGAGTAGGCGACCTCGCGGATCAGCGCCTGGACGAAACCGTACTGGCCCCGCTCCGGGGAACGCGGGTCTGTATCGAACTGGAGGAGCTCCTTGCGAGCCAGGTCGCGCAGGAGCGGTTCGACGGCCTCGCGGCCGAGACCCGAGACCGCCGCGAGCACGTCGGGCGTGAAGCTCGTGCCGAGCACCGCCCCGTCCTGCACGAGCGACCGCTCCTCGGGAGCGAGCGCGTCCAGGCGGGCGGCGATCAGCGCGTGGAGCGTCTCAGGGATCTCGAGGGCGCCGACGTCACCGACCACCTCGTACGCGTCCTCGCGCAGCTCGAGCACACCGCGGTCTGCGAGCATCCGCACCGTCTCGACGGTGTACAAGGGCACGCCCTCAGACCGCGTGACGATGCGCTGCACGCCTTCGTCCGGCAGGCCTTTGACGAAGCCTCGCACCATCCGCTCGACCGCTTCGTCCGGCAGAGGCTCGAGCCGCACGGAGGTGAACGCGCGCTGTCCCGTCCCCCAATCGGCGCGGCGATCCGCGAGCTCGGGTCGGGCCAGCGTGATCATCAGGATCGGGCGGTTCCGGGTCCACTCGAGCAGCGACTCGATGAAGTCGAGCAGGCCAGGGTCCGCCCACTGGAGGTCCTCGAACACCATCACGGTGGGGCCCTGCTCCGAGATCCGCTCGAAGAACGTGCGCCAGGCCGAGAACAGCTCCTCGCGCTCGCCCTGCGGCCGCTCCTCCAGGCCGAGGAGGTGTCCGAGCCGGGGCAGGACCCAGCGCCGCTCCTCGGGGTCGGTGATGAACCCCTCGACCGTCTCCGCGAGCTTGCGGCGCGACTCTCCCGCCGGGTCCGTCTCGGCGATGTTCGCGCGCATCCGCACCATCTCGCCGAGTGCCCAGAACGCGACGCCCTCGCCGTACGCCGGGCAGTGGCCCTGGTGCCAGTAGACGTCATCGGCCAAACCGTCGATGTACTTCAGGAACTCCCATGCCAGACGCGACTTGCCGATCCCGCCGATCCCGATGATCGAGATCAGTCGGGCCTTGCCCTCGCGCTCGACCGCGTGGAGGTGCTCCTTCATCAGCCGCAGCTCTTCGGCGCGGCCCATGAAGGGGGGCTCGATCGTCGCGGCCCGGGTCGCACCGCGTCGCTCGGCGACCACGCGGAGCGCCCGCCATGCGCGGACGGGCTCGGCCTTGCCTTTCAGCGTGAACTCCCCCGCGTCCTCGAACGCGATCGCACGATCCGCGGCCCGCCGCGTCGCGTCGCCGACCAGGACCGTGCCCGGCTCAGCGACGGACTGGAGTCGGGAGGCCGTGTTCACCATGTCGCCGGCGACGATCCCCTGCGTCTCGGCACCGGTGACCGCGGCCGCCTCGCCGGTCAGCACACCCACGCGGGCCTGTAGCGGCAGATCCACCGAGCGCCCGAGCGCCTCGACGGCGTCCAACAGCTCGAGTCCGGCTCGTACCGCGCGCTCGGCGTCATCCTCGTGGGCGACAGGTGTTCCCCAGACCGCCATCACGGCGTCGCCGATGAACTTCTCAACCAGGCCGCCGTGGCGCTCCACGGCCGAGCGCGCACCGTCGAAGTAGCTGCTCAGCAGGTTGCGGACGTCCTCGGCGTCTCGACTCTCGGCCAGGGTGGTCGAACCGACGAGGTCCGCGAACAGAACCGATACGAGGCGACGCTCGGTCGCAGTGTTGGGAGATGTCTCGGTGGCGGCGGGAGCGCCCCTCAGCGGAGAGGCGCATTCGCCGCAGAACTTGCTGTCCGGCGTGTTCGCACGGCCGCAGTTCGGACAGACGAACGCGAGCGGAGCGGCGCACTCCTTGCAGAACTTGCGCCCCTCCTCGTTCGGGGTCCCACAGACCGAACAATCCATGCGCTCTCCTCCCGCGCAGCGTACTCCGAGCGGGG
>JBLNAW010000279.1:0-6504 GCA_050259555.1 Solirubrobacterales bacterium | reverse complement strand
TCACCGATCCCCGAGGAGGCGCCGGTCACGACGGCGACGGCGCCGCGCAGCTCCAACGCGATCAGGCCTCGCGCGCGCTCGTGACGGTCTGGCCGCCGTCGACGACGAGGACCTCGCCGGTGATGAACGAGGCGGCCGGCGAGCAGAGGAACACGGCCGCGGCAGCGATCTCCTCGGGCCGGCCCCACCGGCCCATCGGGACCTTCCGAACCTCGCGACGCCGAACGACCGTCGTCCTGCTCTTCGTGTTCGCGGCCGGGGTGATCCTCGCGTGCGCCGAACCCTTCGCCGAGTCGCTCGTCGCGACCGGGCGCCAGTTCGGCATCAGCGAGTTCCTGCTCGTCCAGTGGCTCGCGCCCCTCGCGTCCGAGGCGCCCGAGTTGCTCGTCGCCGGGCTGTACGCCTGGCGGCTGAACTCGAACGCGGGCCTCGGCACGCTCGTGTCTTCGAAGGTGAACCAGTGGACGCTGCTCGTCGGCACGCTGCCGATCGTGTTCGCGATCGCCTCGGGCGGCTTCGGAGGCCTGCCGATCGACGCGCACCAGCGCGAGGAGCTGCTGCTCACTGCCGCGCAGTCGTTCTTCGCGCTCGCGGTCCTCGTCACGCTGTCGATCTCGGTCCGCGAGGCGATCATGCTCTTCACGCTGTTCTGGGCGCAGTTCATCATCGGTGCCGTCGTGCCCGAGTCCGCCGCGGGCCTGGAGCGCGTCATCGTGGCCGTCGCCTACCTGGTCCTCGGCCTCGCGATCTTCGTGCGGAACGGATCCCGGATCGGACCGCTCCTGCGGGACGGCCTGCGGACGCCGTACGCCGAGCTGACCGCGCCCCGCGCCCCCGAGCCCGAGGCCGTCGGCGAGTAGGGACAGAGGCCGCCGGTACCATCGGCCGGTGGACCCCCGCGAGATCCTCGCCGCCGTCGCGCCCGAGGGATCGCTCGTCCACGTTCGGGACTTCCCCGCCCGGACGACCGCCGTCGAGCCCTTCCCGGCCGACCTGCCGCCGGTGCTCGCCCAGCGCCTCGCGCTCCTCGGCGTGACCGGCCTGTACCCGCACCAACGGCGCGCGCTCGACCTGGTCCGCGGCGGCAGCAACCTCGTCATCGCGACCGGCACCGCGAGCGGCAAGACCCTCGTCTACGACCTGGCGTTCGCGGCCGAGGCGCTCGAGCGCGCGAAGGCGACCGCCCTGTACCTGTTCCCGACCAAGGCGCTCGCGCGTGACCAGCTCCGCGCCGTACGAGCGCTGAAGCTGCCCGAACTGAAGGCTGCCGTGTACGACGGCGACACGCCCTCTCCCGACCGGCCGCTGATCCGCCGGACCGCCAACCTCGTGCTCAGCAACCCCGACATGCTCCACGCCTCGATCCTGCCGGACCACGGCCGGTGGGCGGACTTCTTCCTCCGCCTGTCGCTCGTCGTCGTCGACGAGGCGCACGTGTGCCGAGGTGTGTTCGGCTCGCACGTCGCTCACATCCTCCGTCGGCTGCGACGGCTCGTCGCGCGCTACGGCGGCGACCCGCGGTTCGTCCTCGCGAGCGCGACCGTCGGCAACCCCGTCGAGCTCGCCGAGCGCCTCGTCGGCCTGCCGTTCGAGGCCGTGACGGAGGACGCCTCGCCCTCTGGCGAGCGCACGTTCGCGCTGTGGAACCCCCCGGTGATCGATGAGGAGTCGGGCGCTCGGCGGAGCGCGCTCACCGACGCCTCCGGCCTGATGGCGCGCCTGGCCGAGGACGGCGTCAAGTCGATCGGGTTCACCCGTTCGCGGCGCGCGGCCGAGCTCCTCGCCGAGTTCACGCGCCGAGAGCTCCCCGGCGGCCTGCGCGAGCGCGTGAAGTCCTACCGAGCCGGGTACCTGGCCGAGGATCGTCGCGAGCTCGAGCGCAAGCTCGCGGAGGACGAGCTCCTGGCCGTGGCCTCGACGAGCGCGCTCGAGCTCGGTATCGACATCGGCTCGCTCGACGCCGCCGTGCTCGTCGGCTACCCGGGCACGCGCGCGTCGATGTGGCAGCAGGCCGGCCGGGCCGGCCGTCGCGAGGAGCCGAGCCTGGCCGTGCTCGTCGCGCAGGACGATCCGCTCGATCAGTACCTCGTCACGCACCCGGCGGACCTCTTCGACAAGCCGGCCGAGGCCGCCGTCATCGACCCCTCGAACCCGTTCGTGCTCGGACCGCATCTCGCCTGCGCCGCAAGGGAACAGCCGCTGTCAGACGAAGAGCTGGAGCGCTTCTGGCCGGGCTCCGAGGTCGCCGTCGAGCGCCTCGTCGAGGCCGGCGAGCTCAAGCGCAGGCGCGAGCTCTGGCACCACGTCGGGCGCTCCTCGCCGCACCGCGCGGTCGACGTTCGGAGCGCCGGCGGACGGACGTTCTCGATCGTGATCGCGGACTCGGGCGAGCTCCTCGGCACGGTCGATGAGTCGCGCGCCTACCAGACCGTGCACCCCGGTGCGATCTACCTGCACCAGGGCGAGCAGTTCGAGGTCGTCGAGCTCGACCTCGTCGTCGGCGTCGCGCTCGTCGCCGCGGCGGATTTCGACTTCTACACGCAGTCGCGCGACACGACCGACATCGACGTCGAGGAGGTGCTCGAGCAGACGACGACCGTGGGCGGCGTCCCGATGTCCTACGGAACGGTGCACGTCTCGAACCAGGTCGTCGCGTTCGCGCGCAAGCTCGTGGCCACGGGCGAGATCCTCGACGTCGTGCCGCTCGCGCTCCCGCCGCAGACGCTCGAGACCCGCGCGGTCTGGTGGGCGATCACGCAGGCCGTCGTCGACCGCGCGGCGATCAAGGCATCGGACCTCCCCGGAGCGGCGCACGCCGCCGAGCACGCGGCGATCGGCCTCCTGCCGCTCGTGGCGACGTGCGATCGGTGGGACATCGGCGGCGTCTCCACCGCGTATCACCCGGACACGGGCTCGGCCGCGATCTTCGTGTACGACGGCTACGCGGGCGGCGCCGGCATCACCGAGCGCGGGTTCGCCGACGCCGACCGCTGGCTCCGCGCAACGCTCGAGACGGTCCGCGAGTGCCCCTGCACCCACGGCTGCCCCTCGTGCGTCCAGTCTCCCAAGTGCGGCAACGGGAACGAGCCGCTCGACAAGCCGGGTGCGGTGGCGCTGCTTTCTGCCATGCTCGGGGAGTCATGGGGATGAACAAGGACGTGTACATCGCCGTCGTCGGACCCTCGGCCGCGACCCCCGCCGAGCACAACCTGGGCGAGGAGGTGGGGCGGTTGATCGCCGAGGCCGGCGCCGTCCTCGTCTGCGGCGGGCTCGGCGGACTGATGGAGGCGGCCGCGAGCGGCTGTGCGAAGGCCGGCGGACGCTCGGTCGGGGTCCTGCCCACCGAGACGCGGGCCGGCGGCAACCCGTACCTCACGACCGTGGTCGCGACCGGCATGGGTGAGGCGCGGAACGCGATCGTCGTGCGCACGGCCGACGCCGTCATCGCGGTCGCCGGCGAGTTCGGCACCCTGTCCGAGATCGCGCTCGCGCTCAAGATCGGCAAGCCCGTGGTGGGGCTCGGCACGTGGGAGCTCGCGAAGGGCGGCCGGGCCGTCGAGGCGATCGTGCGCTCGGATACACCCGCCGACGCGGTCTCGACCGCGCTCCGCCTGATCGAGCTGCGGTAGCGGCTAGCGTCGCACGCCGGGCGCGGAGCCTCGCTTCCCCTCGAGCGAGAGGTCGGCCGTCGGCAGTGGCTCGCGCGCCTCGAACACGGGGAGCGCGGTCTCGCCCTCGATGTGCACCCTCGGCAGGATCCGCTCGAGCCACCGCGGCAGCCACCAGTTCGCGTGGCCGAGCAGCACCATCGTGGCCGGCACGAGCACGATCCGCACCACGGTCGCGTCGATCAGGACCGCGACCGCCAGGCCGAACCCGACCATCTTCACCACGAAGGCGTCGTTCAGCATGAACGCCAGGAACACGGCGATCATCACGAGGGCGGCCGAGGTGATGACCCGGGCGGTCGAGCGGATGCCGACGGCCACGCTCTCGACCGTGTCGCGGTCGACGAGGTATTCCTCCCGGATCCTGGAGAGCAGGAACACCTCGTAGTCCATCGAGAGGCCGAACAGGATGGCGAACATGATCATCGGCACGTACGAGACGATCGACACGGTCGTGTCGAGGCCGATGAGCCCGGCGCCCCATCCCCATTGGAAGACCGCGACCACCGCGCCATAGGCGGCGCAGATCGACAGGCCGTTCAGGAGTGCGGCCTTCAGAGGCACGAGGATCGAGCGGAACACGAGGAGCAGCACGACGAACGAGAGCGCCACGACCGTCGCGATGAGGATCCAGAGCCGATCGGCGACCTGATCGGCGATGTCGATGAGGATCGCGGTGGCCCCGCCGACGAAGACCGTCGAGCCCGTCGCGTCCTCGACCGGCGGGAGGACGATCTCGCGGAGTCGGCTCACGAGATCGGCGGTCGCCTGATCGGATCGTCCCGTGAACGGGATCACGGTCAGCGCGGCGACCTTCCCGTCCGCGCTCACCATCGGCGTCGTGACCGTCATCACGTTCGGGTCGGAGCTCACGGCAGCCGCAACCTGTTGCAGAGCCAGGACGTCACCGGGCTTCCCGAGCTCGACGACGAGCACGAGCGGTCCGTTCACCCCGGGGCCGAACGCCCGCTCCATCAGCGCCGCGGCTCGCGCCTGCGTCGAGCCCTCGCCTGCGATCCCGACGTCGAAGCCGAGCCGCATCGCGAACATCGGCACCATGAGCAGTCCCACGACGACGAGCCCGGCGACCAGCGAACGCCAGGGGTGTCGCGCGACGGTCCGCGCCCACCGTGCCCACACGCCCTCGAGGCTCACGCCCGACCGGCGTCGCAGCCACCCCAAGCCGACGGCGTCGATCCGGGTGCCGATGACCCCGAGCAGCGCCGGCAGCAGCGTGAGGGCCGCGACCACCGCGATCGCCACCGCGATCGAGGCGATGGTGCCGATGAGTCCGATGAACGGGATCCCCGAGATCCACAACCCCCAGATCGCGACCATCACGGTGAACCCCGCGAACAGCACGGCCTGCCCGGACGTGGCCATCGCGCGACCCACCGCCTCCTCGACCGAGAACCCGCGCGCGAGACCCTCGCGGTACCGCGTCACGATGAACAGCGCGTAATCGATCCCCACCCCGAGGCCGAGCATCGTCGCGAGGGTCGGCGAGAGCGTCGGGACGTGCCCGAGGTGCGAGAGCAACCACATGATCGCGAGCGACGTCCCGAGGCCGATGAGCGCGGTGACGATCGGCACGCCCATCGCGACGACCGATCCGAACGCGATGAACAGCACGATCACGGCGACGGTGACGCCGACGAGCTCGGAGGTCCGGGTCTCGGGCAGGTCGGTGAACTCGATGAGCGGTCCGCCGGTCTCGACCTGGAGGCCCGCCTCGCGCGCGGGTGCGACGGCACGGACCAACCGGTCGGCGGCGGTCGCCCCGAGCTCGGAGATCGTGCCCTCGTAGTGGACCGTCGTGAACGCGATCGTGCGGTCGGCCGACACGCCGGCCTGGCCACCCGTTCGGGTCGGGTCGTCCACGGTCGCGACGTCCGGCAAGGTCGCGATGTCCGCGAGCGTCGCCTGCACCGCCTGCATCGCGGCGGGTTCCGCGAGCGTGCCCTGCCGGGCGCGGAACACGACGGTGGCGGTCACCCCGGCCTGCTCCGGCATCGCCTCCCTGAGCCGATCCATCGCGTGCTGGGCCTCGGCCCCGGGGATCTCGAAGTCGTCGATGAAGGCGGCCCCGACGACCCGTCCCGCCGTGAAGAGTCCGCCGGCCACCACCACCCAGACGCCGATCACGAGCCACCGACGTCGTACCGCCCCGCGTCCGGTCCGGTACAGGAGCGAGGTCAGGCTCACGCGGGCCTCCCAGGGTCGTCTCGCGCCATGCTAGGCACGGGCGCGGGCGCCGCGGCGGGTCGATGGTCCCGCCCCCGAACCGGTCCCGGCGACGCCCTCAGTGCGCCCGACGGCGCTCCGGCAGCACGAGGTACCGCACGCCGAGCGTCACGAGCAGCCCCACGAAGCAGGCCAGCCCGATGAGGATGCCCGCCTCGACCCACGTGGGCAGGTAGATGGGGTCCGGCCGGAAGCTCTGTCCGGGGCGCCCGCCGGGGATGCCCGGCGCGAGCCCGACGAGCGGCATGAACATCGAAGTCATCACGATGTTGATGCGCTTGGCGAACACGCCGAGCATCGCGAGGGCCCCCGCCGCCACGACCCAGCCGCGCTTGTGCCGAAGGCGCGAGGCGCAGATCGCGAACGGGATCACCACGCCGATCGCGACCTCGGCCCAGAACACCGGGGCGAGCCGCCCCGTCAGCAGCACGTTCAGCTGCTTCAGATGGTCGGGGATCCGCGAGGCGTAGGTGGTCAGGATCTCGGCGAACAGCAGGAACCCGTCGACCGCGATGAACCACACCATCAGCTTGCCGAGATCGTCGAACACGCCTCGATCGGGCTCCCAGTCGGTCGTGCGCTCCACGATGTA
>JBLNAW010000278.1:0-19694 GCA_050259555.1 Solirubrobacterales bacterium | reverse complement strand
AGCGTGAGGGCGCGATCGTCGTGTTCTCGGCGCACAGCCTGCCGACCCGGCAGCTCGACGACGGAACCTTGCGCTGCAAGCTCTGCGATGCGTGCCCCGACGGGTGCCGGTACGAGGCCGGCCTCGCCGAGACCGCCGAGCGCGTGTCGCAGGCGCTCGGTCTCGCGCACTGGACGACGGCGTGGCAGAGCGCCGGCCGGACCGCCGATCCGTGGTGGGGGCCGCCGATCGAGGACCTGATCCCGATGCTCGCCGAGGACGGCCATCGTGCGGTCGTCGTGTGCTCGGCGGGGTTCGTCGCCGACCACCTCGAGATCCTGTACGACCTCGACGTCGGGTGTCGGCAGATCGCCGAGGACGCCGGCATGCACTTCGCGCGCACCGAGATGCCGAACGCCGACCCCGCCTTCAGCCGCCTGCTCGCGGCCGTCGTGCGCGAGCACCTCGCGGAGCAGGCGTGACGGCTCGGGTCGTCGTCATCGGCGGCGGCATCGCCGGGCTCGCCACGGCGTACCGGCTCTCGCGCGCGAGCGACCCGCCCGAGGTCGTGCTCCTCGAGGCCGAGGCGACGCCGGGCGGCAAGGTGCGCTCGGCGACGGTCGGCGGCCTCGAGCTCGAGGCGGGGCCCGACTCGCTCCTCGCCCGCAAGCCGTGGGCGGTGGAGCTGTGCCGCGAGCTCGGCCTCGGGGGCGATCTCGTCGCGCCGGCTCCGGCCCTCGCGCAGGTCTACACGGACGCCGGGCTCCTGCCCTTCCCGAGCGGGCCCTTCGGCATCTCGACCGACATGCTCGAGATGCTCCGGTGGCCGGGGATGTCGTACCGGGGCAAGGTGCGCGCCGGCCGTGACCTCGTGATGCGTGCGAGGAAGGCGAGCGGCGACGAGTCGCTCGGGTCCCTCTTGCGCCGCCGGATCGGAGACGAGGCGACCGAGAAGCTCGTGGCGCCGCTCCTCGGCGGGCTGTTCGCCGGCGACGTCGACCTGCTGAGCGTGCAGGCGACGTTCCCCGAGCTCGCGACGTGGGAGCGGGACCACGGGAGCTTGATCACGGGTGCTCGGATCGCGTCGCGGGCGGCGGCCGCGCATCGGGCGCCGGGGACGGGACCGCCGCCGATGTTCCTGCGGCTCCGCGGTGGGCTCCGGCGGCTCACCGAGGCGCTGGCCTCGGCGCTCGGCCCGGAGCGGGTCCGGCTCGGGACGTCGGTCGCCGCGGTGGACCGTGACGGGCAGGGGTTCACCGTTCGGGTCGCCGGCGGCCAGGACGTCGCCGCCGACGCCGTGGTCTTCGCCACGCCGGCGTTCGTCACCGCGGAGCTCGCCGGCACCTTGGCGCCGGCGGCGGTGAACGACCTCCGCTCGATCCCGTACGTCTCGACCGCGGTGGTCCTGATGGTGTACCCGCCGGGGTCGGGGGAGGGGTTGCCGGTGTCGTCCGGGTTCGTCGCCCCGCGCGGCAAGCTCGCGATCACCGCGGCCACGCTCGTGTCCCGCAAATGGCCCGACGAGAGCTTCGGCGATCGCGCGGTCGTGCGCTGCTTCGTCGGAGCGGCCGGGACGGAGGACGTGGTGGACGAGCCGGATGACGACATCGTCGAGGGTGTGTCGCGGCAGCTCGGCGCGATCTACATGCTGCCTGAGCACCCCGAGGCCGCGGAGGTCGTGCGGTGGCCCCGCGCGATGCCGCAGTACGAGGTGGGCCACCTCGAGCGGGTCGCGGCGATCGAGGCCGCGCTGCCGTCCGGCGCGTTCGTCGTCGGGCAGGCCTATCGGGGCACCGGGATCCCCGACTGCGTTCGGCAGGCGAACGGAGTGGCCGAGCGGGTGCTCGCGCGAGCCCCGGCGGCGCGATGAACGACCGCTTCCTGCGCGCGTGCCGGCGCGAGCCCGTGGATCGCACGCCCGTGTGGTTCATGCGCCAGGCCGGCCGGTACCTGCCCGAGTACCGCGAGGTCCGTGGCGACATGGACATCCTCGACACGTGCCGGCATCCCGACGTCGTCGTCGAGATCAGCCTCCAGCCCTTGCGGCGCATGGCGCTCGACGCCGCGATCGTGTTCAGCGACATCATGGTCCCGCTCGAGGCGATCGGGCTCGGCATCCGGATCGCGCCGGGGACGGGTCCGATCGTCGAGGAGCCGATCCGGACAGAGGCGGATCTCGCGCGCCTGCGCCCGCTCGAGCCCGAGGTCGACGAGCCGCACCTGCTCGAGGCGATCCGGCTCCTGCGCGCCGAACTCGCGATCCCGCTGATCGGGTTCTCGGGCGCGCCGTTCACGCTGGCGTCCTACCTGGTCGAGGGCGGGCCCTCGCGCGATCACGCGCGCACGAAGGCGCTCATGCACGGCGAGCCCGAGGCGTGGGCCCGGCTCATGGAAGCGCTCTCGGCGATCTGCGTCGCGCACCTCCGCGCCCAGGTGAGCGCCGGCGCGCAGGCCGTGCAGATCTTCGACTCGTGGATCGGTGCGCTCGACCCCGACGATTACGAGACGGCGGTGCTGCCGTACTCACGCAAGGTCTTCGAGGGTGTCGCGGACCTGGGCGTGCCGCGGATCCACTTCGGCGTGGTGACGGGAGAGCTGCTCGCGCTCATGGCTCGGGCCGGCGGAGACGTGATCGGTCTCGACTGGCGGGTGCCGCTCGATGCCGGATGGGACCGGGTCGGCCGAGACCGCGGGGTGCAGGGGAACCTCGACCCGGCCGTGTGCCTCGGGCCGTGGGAAGCCGTGCGGGACAAGGCGCTCCGGGTCCTCCAGCGCGCCGACGGTCGCGACGGTCACGTGTTCAACCTGGGGCACGGCGTCCTGCCCTCGACGCCTCCCGGGACGCTGCAGCGGCTCGTCGACCTCGTGCACGAGGTCACCGAGCGGCCCTCGGCCTGAGGGCGGCCATCCGAACCGGCATGGGCCGGTATCTTCGATGCGGGGGACGAGCGAGATGGGAGCGGGTGCGATGAACGAGACGGTCTACACGCTGTATCCGGTGTTCAAGGCCTCGAGGGCGTTCCGGGATCTCGACCTGGACGATGCGGTGCAGGAGGTGGAGAACCTCTTCAAGGAGTGGGAGGGCCGGATCGCCGTCCGCGGCGTGTACTCGACCGTCGGGTTCCGCGCCGACTCCGACCTCATGCTGTGGCTCGTCGGCCTGAGCCCGGACGAGGTGCAGCAGGCACTCGTCGAGTTCGGCCGAACCCAGGCCGGCAGGGCGCTCGAGATCTCGTGGACGTTCATGGGCGTCGTCAGGCCCGCCGAGTTCACCCCCGATCACGCACCCGCGTTCCTCAAGGGCGACACGCCGAAGCGGTACCTGAACGTCTACCCGTTCGTCCGCACACCCGAGTGGTACCTGCTCCCGCGCGAGGAGCGCGCCGGCATGCTCCAAGAGCACGGCGTGATCGGTCGCGAGTACCCGGACGTCCTCGCGAACACGACGAGCGCGTTCGGCCTGAACGACTGGGAGTGGATCCTCGCGTTCGAGGCGGACGAGCTCGACCGCATCGTCGAGTGCATCCGGCAGCTGCGCGAGGCCGAGGCGCGCCGCTTCACGAAGGTCGAGATCCCGTTCGTGACCGGCATCCGCAAGGACGTGCGCGCGGTGTTCGCCGACCTGGCGTAGCCCTCGGCCCGCGAGGCCGTGTCATCATGTGAGCGAGCGACAGGAGGTGGGTCTGCCGTGGCACATGCGAAGGACAAGGGCGAGAAGCACCAGAAGAAGGCCGCCCAGAAGAGCATCAAGGAGAAGCGCGCCAACAAGAAGGCGAAGAAGGAAGGCGCGCGCCCCCAGCATCTGACGACGACCGGCGAGTAGTGTTCGAGGACCTCCTCCGAGCCTGGGACGGCGAGGAGGCCGCCGTGCGCTTCGATGCGCCGACCGAGACGTGGATGCTCGTCGGCGTGCACTCGACCCGCCTCGGTCCCGCCGCGGGTGGTACCCGCATGAAGGTCTACGGCGCGCCCGAGGACGCGCTCCGCGACGCCTTGCGCCTCTCGGCCGCGATGACGAGCAAGAACGCCGTGGCCGGGCTCCCGCTCGGCGGCGGCAAGGCGGTGCTCGCGGTCCCCGAGGTGCCGCAAGGGGACCGCCGCCGCGAGATCCTGCTCCGGTACGCCGAGATGGTGGACGCGCTCGGCGGCAGCTACGTGACCGCGTGCGACATGAACACTTCCGAGCATGACATGGACGTCGTCGGCGAGCGGACGGTGCACGTGATGGGGCGCACCGTCGAGGGCGGGGGCTCGGGCAGCTCGGCGCCGTCGACCGCCGCCGGTGTGTTCTACGGGATCCGAGCCGCGGTCGCGCACGCGTTCGGCTCGGACGCGCTCGTCGAGCGGTCGGTGCTGGTCCAGGGCGTCGGGGCCGTGGGGCGGGCGCTCGCCGGCCTGCTCGCGGCCGACGGCGCTCGGCTGCTCCTGTCCGATATCGACGCGTCGAGGGCTCGCGAGGCCGCGGACGCGCTCGGCGCCGAGGTCGTGCCGCACGAGGAAGCGATCTCGACCGCGTGCGACGTCGTCTCGCCGTGCGCGACGGGCGGGGTGCTGAACGAGACGACGATCCCGACGCTGCGGTGCCGGATCGTGGCCGGCGCCGCGAACAACCAGCTCGGCACACCGGCCGATGCCGAGTCGCTCTCGGCGCGCGAGATCCTGTACGCGCCGGACTACGTGGTGAACGCCGGCGGGATCATCCACCTCGCGTCGCTCGAGCTGCTCGGTGAGGACGAGGCTCGGCGCGACGAGCGCGTACGGGCCATCGCCGACACGCTGGCCGAGTGCTTCCGCCTCGCCGAGGCCGAGGGGATCTCGACCGGCGCCGCCGCCGAGCGGACGGTCGCCGAGCGCCTGGCCGCCGGCCCTCCGGCTTGACGCATCGCGGCTCGCCCCCGAGCATCGGGTCCATGAAGCGGGACCTCGCGTCGATGGTGTGCGTGCCGTGCCGAGGCGGCGTCCCACCGCTCACCCACGAGGAGATCGAGCCGTACCTGCGGGACCTCGGCGGGGACTGGCGCGTGGTAGAGGATCATCACCTCGAGAAGGAGTACCGCTTCCGGAACTTCCGCGAGGCGCTCGACTTCACGAACCGCGTCGGCGAACTCGCCGAGGACGTCGGCCACCACCCCGACATCGAGCTCGCGTGGGGTCGCGTCAAGCTCACCGTGTGGACGCACAAGATCGACGGCCTGAACGAGGCCGACTTCGTCTTCGCCGCGAAGGCCGACGGCCTCGGCTGAGCCGAGGCCGTCCTCCAGATCTTCCGGTCGCGCTTCTAGGGGGTCGGCGCCGGGGTAGGCGTCGAAGTGATGATCGCCTGACTCAGATCCGTGAAGCCCTTCGGGTAGCGGTCCTCGAGCAGGTCCTTCACGTCGGGGTAGGGCGTGAGGAGTCGGAAGATCACCACGCGGTCGTTGTCTCGGTCTGCGATGGCCCACAACCCGTCCGGTCCGGCGGCGAGCTGCTCGGGGAACCGGAACGATCCGTCCTCGCTGCCGTTGCGCCCGAACTCGGACAGGAGCTTGCCGTCGGGGGAAAGGACGACGAGATGTCCCGTGCCCATCCCCTCGCTGTCGGCTCGGAAGGTGTCGACCACGTAGATGTTGCCGTCGGGGCCAACGGCGACGCCGCGGGGGAGCATCCAGAAGGACACGATCTTGCCGTTCACATCTCGACCGCCTGAGGACCAGAGCCACCGCCCCTGGGAGCCGAGGGCGACGACGCGGCGGTTCATCGTGTCGGCCACGTAGATCCGGCCGGTCTTCGGATCCACGTCGATCGCGTCGACGAAGTTGAAAGCGCCGAGCTGCGGTCCGCTGATCCCCTGCTTCTTGTACGTCGCGCCCCAGTGCCCGACCACGTGCCCGGCGTCGTCGAAGAAGTACAGTCCATTGTCGGTGGTCACGACGATCCGGCCGTTCGCGATCTCGACGTCGTATGGCGTGAAGCCGTCCTTCCCGAAGATCTTCGTCTCCTGGTCGTCGGCGGGGAAGTGACCTGCGTAGGCGCCCGTGCTCGCGATGTAGACCTGGACGAGTCGGTTCCCGACGTCCGCCACGTAGACGCGGTCACGCGCCTGGTCGACGATCAGTCCGTACGGCGAGAAGAGCTTGCCGGGATCCTGCTCGCCGAGGGAGCGGATGAAGCCGCCGTCGCTCGTGTACTCCTCGACCCGAGCCTGGCCCGAGTTCGAGATCCAGACGTTCCCGTCGGCGTCGAAGGTCACGCCCAGCGGCTTGGCGAGCAACTCGTCGACCCCGTCGCCGTACCCGTAGATCGTCGTGACCACCTGGATCGGGTAGCCGGCCTCCGCGCCCGGTGTTGGTTTGGACTCTGGCCACAGCAGCCAGATCAACAGCCCAAGTAGGGCGAGCGCTGCGATGCCCAGGATCCACAGGAGGATCGCGAGGAGGCGTCTCGTCGAGCGATCGTCCTCCTCGTCCCCCTTCTTGGCCGGTTGTGCGGTCTCCTCCGTCGGTTCCGTGCTGATCGACATGGGGTTCGTTCCTCCTCGCCCGCTCAGGAGCCGGTAGCGTTGTTCTTGTGCTTCAGTCGGTCGAGCGCTTCCTTGATGCGCTCGTCGCCGGGTGCGAACCGTAGCGCCTCCTCGTACTCCTTGATCGCCTGGCGCCGCTCGCCGAGCTGCTCGAACGCCTGCGCCAAGCCGTAGTGCGAGTCGAACAGGTAGGAGACGGTTGCGATCGACCGCTGGTACGCATCCCGCGCACCCTCCGCGTCACCTTGCCCGAGCAGGAAGTCGCCAAGCGCGACGAAGACGACGGCCTTATCTCCGTCGGCGGCGGTCTTCGCTCCGGCCTCGAGCAGCGCGATCGCGCGATCCGGGTTGGTGTCACGCATGATCAGGCCGAGCTGGAAGTTGGCGACCCATTGCTTCGGGTCCAAGCGCAAGGCCTCTTCGAACGCCGCCTGTGCTTTGTCGACCTGGCCGGCGCCGAGGAGCGCCATGCCGTAACCGGCCTGCGCGTCGGCGCTATCCGGGTTGTCGGCGACCTGCTGCTCCCAGGCGCTCAGCGCCTGGTCGGTCTTGGAGGGGGCCGACGTGTCGGGCCGCAGCTTCACGACGAGGACCGCTGCGCCGAGAGCCATCACCATCAGGGTGAGGATCAGAACGCCGACCACCAACGTCCGTGACTGCCGTCCGGGCTTCTTCGTAACTTCCGCTTGAGCACTCATCCGAGGTCCTTCCACCAATCCTTCATCACGATCACCACGTCCGCGTCGCTCTTGGCCTTCTCGAGCCAGGCGGAATAGGCCTGCTCCTGTTCGGTCTTCATCAAGGAATCCCTGATCGACTTCCGCACCTCGAGGAGCGGCGAGATGTGCCCGTCGGTCCCCTCGAACTCGGTCGGGTTTTCGCGGTAGTAGTCGCGGATCGCCTGGCCCGAGACCGTCACGTCCTTCGACACCGCCAGGTAGACCCTCGAGCCGATGAGCTGGAGCTCGATCCGACGCACCAGCTCCGAATAGGACATCTCCTGCGCCGCGAGCCAGTCATCCAGCGTCTGACCCTCACCGAGCATGTCCGTGATGTCCGCGACCGAGCTTTGGATGTCCGTGTCGGTTACAACGATGCCTCGGGCCTTCGCCTCGGCGCGCTGCACCTGATCGCTCACGAGTGACCCGAGGACGACCTCGTGCCAGTCCGCTCCCAGCGCGGCCGTCAGATCGCCGTGCATCGTCGTCAGACCGTCGATGCGGGCCTTGGCCTCGCCGAGGTAGATCGGCGCGCCATCGACGGTCGCGATGACCGGACCGAGATCGAGCGGCTCGGTCGACCTGACAGCAGCCCCGGGCGCCGCGGACGAGTCGCGGCCGAAGAGGTACACGCCGCCGATCGCGAGGAGGAGAAGGGCTACGAGGGCGCCGGACAGGACAGCGATCTGTTTCGTTCGGTTCATGGTCGGACTCCTACAGATGGAAGCGGTCGGGGCTGCAAAGGGTTCAGGTCGGTGACTGCATGGCAACGGTCGGAGCACCAGTCCACGGTGTGGCAGCCGCTACAGGAGGATCCGCCGAAGGCGGCTTGCGATCCGTGCGTCGTCAGCCAGTCGGCTGGATGCCCGGGTGCGTGACATAGTTCGCACGTCGCCTTCTCGTGACAGGCCAGGCAGGTCGCCTCGTTCGAGCCGGTGAAGCTCACCGAGCTGATCTTGGGATCCGGTGGCTGTCCGGCGAAGCTGTTCTTCGGGTGGCAGACCGAGCAATCGACGACGCTCTCCTTCGGCGTGCCGAGGTAGTAGAAGTGCGGCAGGGAGGCCGGCGGGTGGCAGTACCCGCACTGGTCCTTGTCGTTCACCTCCGAGTGACAGTCGGCGCAGGCGTTCTCCTGCGGCCTCGGCGGGTTCGGGTGCGGGTTCGTCGGATGACATTCGACGCACCGCATACCGAGCTCGGCATGCAACGGGTGGTTCATGTAGACGCTGAAGCGACGCTGAGTGGCGTAGTCTTGGTGGCACTCGACGCACGCGGTGAACTCCGGGTTGACCGTGGGGATCGCGTTGTCCTGCCAGAGTGGGAGGATCCAGTTCTCGTATGCGTCGTGCGCCTTCTCGGCGGTCTTCGTTCGGATCCCGGGCTTCTCGTCCGTGCCCGCCCACGCTTCACCGACGTCTGCGGCGACGGCGGTCAGGCGCTCGTTCGCGCTCGGCGAGATGAAGACGAACGCGACGAGGCCGGCCTCCGCGATGAGGACGAGGAAGATGACCGCGATCAAGAAGACCAAGCCTCGGGAATGACGTCTGCGACTCACGACGTGCCTCCCACGAAGAGGTCTTGTTCGCGATGGACGCCGTGCTCCGAGTGACACGTCGTGCAGTCGGTCTTCGGGTGGCAGAGCAGGCACGGGGTCACGGGAGCGTCCTCAAGGTCGCGCCAGTGCTCACCGAGCCACCGGGTGTTGTGTGGGATCTCCGTCCCGTGGCAGCCGGCGCAGAACGTCGGCGGATGGCACCCGTTGCACGCTTGGATCCCGAGGTCCTCCTGGGTGGGGCCGTGCTTGTTGATCCAGTCGTCTGGGTGCGGGTAGGTCTCACGGAAGTGGCAGGCCTCGCAGAAGCGCGTGTCGTGGCACTCGGTGCAGGAGTCTGGCTGGCTGACGGCGTCCTCGCCGTGGGTCTGGACGTAGAGCCGCGGGTGCACGTCGCCCTCGGCGGACTGTGCCGGTTGCTGGAACCCGACCAGGCGGAACGGCGGGTGCGCCGCATCGCCGTGGCATGTCGAGCAGGCGGCTCCCGTCGTATGGGCCTCGGCGAGCGCGGGCGTGGTCGCGATGTTGTCGTGGCACGACTCGCACGAACGGGCCGCGAGCACGTCGTGCGAGACGTTCCAGGGAGTGAACTCGGTGACGGCCTCGCGCGCGAGGGTCGGCAGGTATCGGAGCGAGCCCGCGAGCCCGGGCCCCGTGTGGCATGAGAGGCAGGGAACGTCCTGGTGAACGGAGCGCTGCGCCGCCTGGGTCGCAGCCTCGACCTCGTGACAGGACGAGCAGAACGAGTCCGACGTCGCGACCTTGTGCCAGGAGACGAGCAGCAGCGCGATGAACAGCAGTCCGGCGAGCACGCCGAGCGCCTTGAGCACGCGGTGTCTGGGAGGCCGCGGCTCGGCAGGCTCGTAGACAACGGGCTCGGGCTCGGGTTCGGGCTCGAAGATCGCACCGATGGGCTCCGTGAGGACAGGCTCGGCTTCGGGCTCGACAGGCTCGGCCTCGGGCTCGGGCTCGGGCTCGACAGGCTCCTGGGCAGGCTCGGGAACCTCGGACTCACCGAGCGCAGGCTCGGACTCGGGAACCTCGAACTCGGGGTCCGCCGCACGTGACTCGTCCTCGGGCCGATCTTCGGGGCCCACGTTCCCTCCTACTTGCCGCTCCCGTTGCCTTGGGCGGACTGACCGTTCTGTCCCGACCCGGTCGCTCCGGTCGCTCCGGTCGGCGCGCCGAGGTCCGGGTGCCCCGAGGGCAGCCCGCCGGAGATCTGCTGATCCGTCAGCGGCGGCGCGATCTGGCCGCCAGTGTTCGAGATGCCGACCACAGGCGCGGCCGGCTCGTCGTACAAGGCGGTGACGACGATCCCCGCGCCGAACGCGAGCGCCATGAAGACGACGACGAGCCAGAGCTCGACGCGGACGCGGAGCATCTCTCCGAACCCTGAGCCGCGGCCCTCGTCCGGTGTCGTGTTGGTTGCCATCCTGTTCCTCCTCACTCGTCAGGCCGAGGGGCTCGGCGTCGGGGTCGGGGTGCTCGGCGTCGTGGTGACGCCGGGCGTGACCCCGCCCGTCAGCAGCGCCTCATCCGCCTGCAGGTCTGCGTCGGTGAAGTTCTCCGGTCCCTGTCGGTGACAGGTCCGGCACGTGTCGAGGGCGTGGCATTGGCGGCAGGTCTGGATGCCGCGCTCCGAGACGACGGTCGGGTGCCAATCGATCCACGTCGTCGAGTCCGGTCCCTGCGGGTGGTGGCACGAGTCGCACCAGTCACGCCCGGTCAGCGGCTGACGGGGGTGGCAGGTCTCGCACAGGCCGGGGTCCTCGAAGAACGTCTCGGCGTGTGTTCGTTCGGCGAACCGCGTGGGATGCGGGAGCGGGAGCCCGTGGCACGAGTCGCAGAAGCTCTGCTCGTGACAGGACGTGCAGTCGAACGGGTTCTCCTTCGCGGCGTCCGGGTGCAGCTCCGAGACCCAGTTGTCGGCGAGGTGCGACTTCGGTTCTGGGTTCAGGTTCGGCGGGTGACAGAGGTTGCAGTTCCCCGGCGCCTGGGCTCCCGCCCTCGTCGAGTGGCACTGGTAGCAGGTGGTCATCTTCGGGACGTTGACCTTGTCCTTCTCGTGCGTGTTCGCGACGTGGCACGCCGCGCAGTCCGAGACGCCGATGCCGAAGTGCTTCTCGTGCGTGAACAGCAGGGTCGGCAGCTCGCCGGCCTTGAAGACGCGATCGAGGTCGCCGTGACAGTCGGTGCAGTCGAGGAAGGTGCTCGCCGCCGGCTGCATCGGGGGGGCCTCTGGCGGTTTCGCGTCCTCCCGCCTGAACATCGCGATGACGAGCAACACGACGAGCACCAGCAGGACCGTCGGGACGGTCCAACCGGGCCCGCGCCTCATCCGATCGCGCGGCTGCTCATCCATCTCGGTCACCTCGGGTTCCGGGCGGTTCCTTCCGCGGGCATGTCGTTGCGCTCATCGTTCCGTCCTTCATGGGCTGCTGGTGGGACTCACCGTCGGAGATGGCACGAGCAAGGCTTGGTCGGCCGAGATGTCCTCGGCCCCTCCGCGGTGGCAGTTGCTGCACGTTCGATCCGAGTGGCACTCGAAGCAGGCTTGGCCGCCCTGGGCCTTGACCACGTTGAAGTGGTAGTCGACCCACGCCACGTCCTTCGGTCCGTCGGGGTGGTGGCAGGTGTCGCAGAAGTCGCGGCGATCGGCGGGCTGGGCGTGGCAGTGCAGGCAGACCTGGGGGTCCTCGAAGTAGACGAGGGGATGCGTGTCCTGGACGAAGTAGTCCTCGTGCGGCATCTCGAGGCCGTGGCACGAGTCGCACGTCTGCTGCTCGTGGCAGGTGAGGCACTCGAAGCGGTCCTTGAGCGCTGCCTGCGAGTGCGCCGCGGAGGCCCAGTCGCTCACCAGGTGGGATTCGGGCTTCTGCCGCATGCCCTCCGGGTGGCACGTGTCGCAGGTCCCGGGTGCGATCGCTTGATCGCTCAGCCCGTGGCAGATGAAGCAGCGGGACATCGTGGGCTTGTTGATCCGATCCGGCTCGTGCGCGTTCGCCGGGTGACACACGGCGCACTCGGACACGCCCTTGCTGAAGTGCATCTCGTGCGTGTAGTGGGGGAGCAGCGGGACCAGACCCTCCTTGAACACCTTGTCGAGGTCCTTGTGGCAGTCGGTGCAGCCGAGGAACGCCTCGCTCGTGACCTGGATCGTCGGGGCCTCCGTCGGCGCGGCCTTGCCCTCGTCCGGGTCGCTCGAGCGCCACGCGAGGGCGACCGCGACGAGCGCGATGCCGACCGTGACGACCGGCACGACCACCATCAGCGCGATCGGGATCTGGCGCTTGGGCTTCCGCGGCTCGCTCACGGTCCCACTTCCCCCTTGAGGCTGAGGAGATAGGCCGCGAGCGACCGGAGCTCGGCCTCGGAGAGCTGGTAGCCGGGCATCAGGCTCTGGGGCGGCCCGCCGATGCCGGTGAAGTGCAGCAGGACGCGCTCCTGCGCGTCGGACTTCGTGCCGAAGGCGGTGAGCTCGGGGCCTCGGTCACCGCCGACGCCGCCGATCGTGTGACAGGTGGAGCATCCGAACCGCTCGTAGATCGACTGGCCCGCCGCCTCGGCCGCGGTGAGGGTCGTGCCCTCCCGTGTCATCGGCGTCGCGGCCGTGAACGCCAGCCACGTGAGCGTCCCGATGCCCGCGATCGCGACGAGCGCGACGAGCCTCGGCCACAGCCGCACCGGGCGGGTGCGGGGAAGGAGCGGGCGTGGGTGCTCGCGGCGATCGATGAAGGGAAGGGTGAAGAGGAGCCCCATCAGGACCACCGGGATGACGAACGTCCCCAGCACCTCGGACTTGCCCTTGAAGTACTTCAGCATCTGGAAGGCCCACAGGAAGTACCACTCGGGACGGGGCACGTATCCGGAGGCGGTCGGATCGGCGCGGCCCTCGAGCGTCGGCTCGGTCAGTGCCGCGATCACGAGGAGGACGACCAGGAAGCACAGCGCCGTGATCGCCTCGATGAGGGCGAAGTCGGGGAAGAAGGGCATCGGCTTGCGGGTGGGTTCGGACCTGCCGTCCGCGAGGGGGAGCTCGCTCGGTTCGACCAGCTGAGCCATCTCACTCCTCCTTCACAGCGGCTCGGCGATCCCTTGCTTGCGGATCATGGCGAAGTGCAGCAGCAGGCCCACGATGAGCACGACCGGAAGGATGAAGACGTGCAGGGCGTAGAACCGCACGAGCGTGAGGGCGCCGAGCTCGGCTCCGCCGCGGAGGAAGTTCGCGGCCGTCGCGCCCACGAAGGGGATCGTGCCGACGATGTTCAGGCCGACGTTCGTCGCCCAGTACGCCTTCTGGTCCCAGGGGAGCAGGTACCCGGTGAAGCCGAACCCGAGGACCAACATGATGAGCACGACGCCGAGCACCCAGTTCAGCTCGCGCGGCCTCCGGTAGGCCTTGTGTACGAAGACCCGGACCATGTGGAGGAACACCAGGGTGACCATCGCGTACGCGCCCCAGCGGTGGAGGTTGCGGACGATGCTCCCGAACGGGATCGACGTCTGGAGGTACGCGACGCTGTCGGTCGCGTGATCCGGCGAGGGGACGTAGAAGAACGCCATCATGATCCCGGTGGTCACCTGGACGATGAAGGTGAAGAACGTGAGTCCCCCGAAGCAGTGCAGCCACGTGATGTGCCGGGGAACGGGGTGGTCCATCACACGGGTCGCAACTGGGCTGAGCTTCAGCCGCTCCTCGATGAACTCCTTCGTGCCTGCGAACACGCTCGCGCTCCTTCAGGTCGTGATCCGCTCGAGGTCGTCGTTGACCTGGAACAGCTTCCCCACGTACAGCACGTCGTTCTCGACCTTGTACTCGTAGCGATCCAGCGGACGGGGCGGCGGTCCGCCGGTCACCCGTCCCTCCTCGTCGAACACCCCGTTGTGGCAGGGGCACAGGAACTCGGTCTCCTTGTCGTTCCAGTTGTAGGGGCAGCCGAGGTGCGTGCATCGGTCGTCGTAGATCGTGAAGTTGCCTTCGCCCTCGTTGATCACGTAGATCGCGACGTCCTTCGGTGCCGCCTTCATGTAGGCGTCCTCGACGAGTGAGGTGAAGCTCGTCAGCACCGGGACCCCGATCACGCTGAGGTCGGGCTCGCCGGGCTCGGGCTTGCCGATGCGCGCGACGGGGCTCCAGCCCAGGTCCTCCTTGCGGAAGCTCGGGGACACGACGGCGACCGCGGCCGGGATGCCGAGGGCGGCCGCGATCCCTGCCGAGACCCACCCCAGCGTGCCGGCGAGGAACCGCCGCCGCGTCATGGGCTTGGAGGTGAGCAGCTGGCGCGCGCGGACGATCGGCCCGGGGCGCCGGGGCGGCGATGCCTTCTCGACGTCGACACCCGGGAGGCTGAGCTGCTTCGGCTCGAGCTTCTTGCGGCGTCGTTCCCTCACGTCCCCTCCCTCCCCGCTAGCCGCCGGTCCCGGTCGGTGAGCCCTCGCTCGGCGGTGGTGTCTCGCTCGGCGGTTCCTTCCCGACGTGACACAGGTCGCAGTCGAGCGGGGCGATCTTGTCGTTGTGGCAGGTCAGGCACGTCTGCATCGTCGGGTGGGTCGCCGAGCCCGCCGCGACCGCGGAGCCGTGCGCCACGGTCGAGTGGCAGAACATGCATTTGCCCCCGGACTCGAGGATGTCCTTGTGGCTCACGAGGATCCCGGTCTCCACGTTGTGGATCGGTGCCTGCGTGATGTCCTCGTGGCATTGGAGGCATGCGGCGTTCGTGACCGCCGCGTTGAAGGACCAGTCCTCGTAGTCGCCCCGGATGTAGTTCGCGACCACCTGGAGGCCGGAGATCTTCCCGCCGACGAAACCGAAGAAGCCAGGCGTGAGGTGACACTTCTCGCAGTTGACGTCGGCGTGCGGGGACTGCTCCCACGCCGCGATGTACGGCGCCATCACGTGGCACCGGCCGCAGAAGGAGGGCTGAGACGTCCACCAGAAGCTGGCGCCCGCGAACAGCAGGATGCCGAGCCCCATGAACCCCATGAGGCCGAACGTCGCCACGAAGAGGTGGCGCTTCTTGACCGGGGCGAGCGCCTCCCTCGTCGAGGCGATCAGCCCTCCGGCCGCGTCCTCCGGCGTCTCGGGCCCGCCCGTTGGAGCGGGGGCGCTGGCCTCGGGCGCCGCGTCCACCGGTCCGCCTGCCTCGGGAACCGTGCCTTCGTCGGATACCCCCGGGGCGGCGTCACCCGCCGCGTCGGTTCGAGCCTTGCGTCGTCTGAAGATCATCGGGCGACCTCTTCCGTACGGGCCATGACCACCTCGGTTGCGTCGTGAGTTCCCTGGTCCTCCGACATCCCGTCGATGCCGAACAGCCAGCGGGCGGCTTGCAGCAGGTGCTCGTCGCCGCGCGCGCAGGCCTCCTTCGCGCGCACGGTCGGCGTGTGCACGACCTTGCGGACCGTGCGGCGGATCGCCTGCTCGACGGCGGCGCGCTGCCGCTCGTCGAGACCCGGGATCCTCGCCACTGCGGCGGCGGCCTCGTGCTCGGCGACGTCTTTCGCCTGCGCCTGGATCGCCGCGACGATCGCGTCGGCGGGCTTGGAGCGGAACCAGGCCACGCACTTCTCGGCCTCGATGAGCGCGATCTCGTTCGCGGCTCCGATCTGCGCCTCGCGACCTCCCGGCGTGGTGAACCCGTCTTGGTCCAGGCGCGAGATGTCGAACAGGTCGAACCCGTCCTTGCCGCCGTCGAGCTCTGCGGTGCTCGGGTCGATGTTCCTCGGCAGGCCGAGGTCCACCACCGCGAGCGGCCGGCCCCCGCGCCCGCCGACGATCCGGCGGAACGCCGTCGGACCGAGCAGCGGCTCGGTCGTCGAGGTCGCGAACACGGCCCCGTCGGCGCGCCCGAGCTCGTCCTCGAGATCCTGGAGCGCGATCGCCTCGGCGTCGAACTCGTCCGCGAGCTCCTCGGCCGCCTCGAGCCGCCGGGCCGCGATCTTGATCCGAGCGCCGGCGTGGGCGAGCGCCCGGATCGTCGCCGCGGCCATCTTGCCGTTCCCGACGACGACGACCTCGCGGCCGCTCACGTCGCCGAGCGTCGCGTCGATCGCGCGGACGCCGGCCCGCGGGAAGGAGTCCCGCGCCCGCGCCAGCCCCGTCGTGGAGCGGGTGCGCTTGCCGGCCTCGAGCGCCCATCGGAACAGCCCGTGGAGGTGCGGGCCCACGGCGCCGAGCGCGGATGCCGTCTTGTACGCGGCGCGGACCTGGCCCTGGATCTCGGACTCGCCGGTGACCATCGAGTCGAGCCCGGCCGTCACGCCGAACAGGTGGCGGATGACGTCGTCGCCCGTGACGGAGACGGCCCTCGGCCTCGTCCACCCGATCGGCAGGTCCTTCAGGTCCTCGAGGAACAGGCGGATCTGCTCGGCCGCGGCATCGGGGTCCTTGACCCAGGTGTAGATCTCGGTGCGGTTGCAGGTGGAGAGGACGAGCGCTTCGCGGACGTCGGGGGCGCGGAGCAAGCACGGCAGCGCCTCCGAGAGCTCGTCCGTCCGGATCGCCACGCGCTCGAGGTCCTCGAGCGGCACCTCCCGGTACCCGATCGTGAGCGCGAGCAGCGGCATCAGGCCTCACCCCTCGCGGCGGGATCCGCCGTCCGCACCTGCCGGCGCTGCCCGTTGCCGCCGACCCAGCTCCCCACCGCCGAGACGGCCACCGGGGGGAGGTCGGGCGCCGATCCCCCGCGCGCGGCGATCTCGGCGAAGCTGACGTCGAGCGTCTCTTTCAGTCGGGCCTGGGCCTCGACCAGATAGGGATATGCGGGGCACTCGCCGACCAGGCCGCAGGGCGTCGGCGTCTGCAGGCATTCGTTGATGCACAGCGGTCCCTCGACCGCCTCGATGACCTCGAGGAGCGTGATGTCCTCGACCGGCTTCGCGAGGGCGATGCCGCCGCCGACGCCACGGCGGGTGGCGAGGATCCCTGCCTTCGCCAGGGTCTGCACGATCTTGCCGAGGAACGTGGGCGAGATGCCCTGGAGGCGCGCCACCTGTGCGGCGCTCGTCCGGCCGATCCGGGCGACCTCGACCACGCACCGGATCGCGTAGTCGGCCTCACGGGTCACGAGCACGACCGCTCACCTCCCGCTCTCATCGGGCCCTCCCGCCTTTCGCGCGCGATCCCTCGGCGCGCAGGAGTCGGTCCTTCGCGGCGACGCGCAGCCGCTTGTAGGTGCGCTCGTCGAGGAGCCCACGGTCGAAGCTGAGGTCGAGCGCGGCGATCTCCTCGACGATGAGCTCGGGATCCTCGCCCTCGGGCTCGGGGCCCGTGCCGGTGTCGAGCGCGCGAGCCGGCGCCGCGTGTCCGTTGGCCCTCGGCTCGACGGCGCGAGCCTTCGCCCGCATCGGCCGGGCGCCGGTCCGGGTCGCGGTGGATCGGCCGCGGGCGGCGCTCGAGCGGCGCACGAGCATCGTGACGATCGCCGCGAGGAGCACCAGTCCGCCGACGACGAGGAGGATCCACATCGCGGGGTTCGAGGCCGAGTCGCCGCCCTGCGACTGGGACATCGAGACGTCGATCGTCGTGCCGGCCGCCACGTTGTCGGCCGCGTACACCTGGTAGGTGACCAGGTCGCCCGCGGCGTTCTTGTCCGTCACCGTTCCCGAGAGCCGCAGGGCCTTCGCGGTGAGCTTCACGTCCTGCGGGACGAACACCTGCAGGCTCGTGGTCGCGAACGGCAGCTCCAGCTTCATGCTCGTGAGCGGCGGCGCGTTGTAGCGGAGCGTCGCCGTGCTCGTCCCGGGGATGATCGGCGCGGCCGACACGTAGGTCTGGCCGACCACGTCGCCCGGGGTCTCGAGGAAGGTTCCGAGGAACTGGAGGTTGCTCACGCCCTGGGGGAGCGGGACCGAGACGACCGACCTCGGGTCCTTGCCGACGTAGGCGGTGTCCGTGCCGTTCGTCCAGCTGAAGTCGTGCTGGACCGCGACGCCGTCGTTCTCGCGGTCGACCCACACGATGTAGTCGGTCAGGGTGACGGCTCCTGGGTCGGTCGTCGGCGTCCAGACCTTCAGCGTCTGCTCGGTCGTCTGTCCGGCCGTGAAGCCGGTCGTCGGCGAGCGGAAGACGGCGTCCTGGTAGGTCGCCGAGAGCTGGAAGCCGGCGATGCCCTCGGGCAGGTCCGGGAAGGAGAACCGTCCCTTCGCGTCCGTCGTCGCCGTCTGCGTGCCGAGGCTGGCCTCGACCGAGAAGGACTCGAGCGTGACCTCGACGTCGGCGGCCGGCTTCTCGTCGGTGCCGGTCACCACCGTGCCCTTGATCTCGCCGGTGGTGGTCTGTGCGGCGGCGATCGGTCCCGCCGCGAGCACCGTTACGGCGAGCACAGCCGGCAGCACCAGCCGAAGCCCCTTCGTTCCCCGTCGTTCCATGGTGGTCCTCATCCCCCCACTCACCTCGTCTCCGCCGTCGCCAGGTCCGCGCCGCACTTCCGGCAGAACCGGTCGTCGGGATCGATCGTCGTTCCGCATCCCGGGCACGCGTGCGCCTCGAGCTCCTCGAGCACGCGCTTGCGCGCCGCGATCCGGCGCTCGAGCTCCTGCTCGAGCTCCTCCGCGTTCGGCGGCTCCTCGCCCTCGGGCTGCGCCTCGAGCGCGGGAGCCTCCTCGATGTCGTCCGTTTCGTGGATCGCCCGCGTCGTCGCCTCGATCTGCTGGAGGCGGCGGGCGCGGTACCTCTCGTACTCCTCCTGCGCGAGCTTGCCGGTCTCGAAGTCCATGTCGAGCTCGCGGAGCTGGGCGCGCAGGCGGTCACGGTCGGCGTGCAACTGCTCGAGCGTGACCTCGCGCGCGTACCGCAGCGGCGCCACGAACGGGCGCGCGATGAGGTACACGACGCTCATCAGCAGGACGAAGGAGGCGATCGCGACCGGGATCATCGGGCCACCTCCGGCTCCTCGAACGCGCTCGGCAGCTCGAGCTCCTCGAGCCCGCCGCGTCCGGCTCGGTCGGTTCGCCACGGCCAGGCCGCGAGGATCCCGCCGAGGACGATGACGATCATCCCGGCCCAGATCCAGAGCACGCCCGGCTCGTGGAAGATGAGCACCGTCGCCACGCGCTTCGACGGGTCGACGTTGTTCATCACGATGTAGAGGTCGGCGCCGAAGGTCGAGCGCATCCCGACCTCGGTGACGTTCTGCTGGCCCGTGTACTCGGCCTGCTCGGCGCGGATCGTGCCGAGGTCCTCGCCGTTCGAGCCGGTGGCCCGGAACGTGCCGATGAGGGCGAACTTCGTCGGCGTCTGGTCGAAGGTGAGGTCCTCGAACGTCACCGTGGTCGAGGCCACCTGGACCGACTGGCCGACGGTCATCTGCGTCTCGACCTGTTCCTTCAGCGTCACGTTGAACGCGATGCCGGCGAGCATGATCACGACGCCGGCGTGCACGATCGGGCCGCCGTACCGGCGCGGCGTGAACGCGAACAGGTTCAGGACCGCTCGCGGCCACGACTCACCGTGGTGGTGGTGTCGAGCGCTGAGTCCGCGGTAGATCTCGGTCGTCACCGTGGCGAGCACGAACGCGCCGAGCGCGAGCACCACGACGACCGGCAGGTGGTCCCCTCGGTTCAGGACCGCCAGGACGACGAAGATCACGGCCCCGACGGTCAGCGGGATCGAGAAGTTGCGCTTCAGGTGCCGGCCCGAGACCCGCCGCCACGCGAGCAGCGGGCAGGTACCGAGCAGCGCCACGAGGATCACCGCGAGTGGCGCCATCAGCGAGTTGAAGAACGGCTGGCCGACCGAGACCTCGACGCCTCGCACGGCTTTGCTGACGATCGGGTAGATCGTCCCCCAGAGCACGACGATCGTCATCGCGACGAAGAGAAGGTTCGTGAGCAGGAACGAGGCCTCTCGTGAGACGACCGAGCCGATCCGCCCGCTCGCGCGGAGCGCCGGCAGCCGCCAGACGATGAGCGCGGTCCCGACCGCGATCGTGAGGAACGTGAACCC
>JBLNAW010000277.1:0-5715 GCA_050259555.1 Solirubrobacterales bacterium | reverse complement strand
CATGACGAGCACACCGATCGGAGACGCCTTCATCATGGCCACAGGATACGGACCCTCAAGCAGCGTGCCCGCTCGTCCGATGCTCCGGTCGTGGCCGACACCGTCCTCTCCGCCTTCGAGGCGAACGCCTACCCCATGTTCCGGCGCTCGCCGTCGCCGATGTACGTGTTCCACCCGGAGAGCCTGGCGATCGTCGACGTGAACGACTCGGGCCTCGAGTTCTTCGGTCACGACCGGGAGACCCTCCTCCGGATGCGCCTTCCCGACGCCTTCCCCGCGGACCAGGTCACCGCACAGCTCGAGGATCTGCGGACGGACATCCCCTCGCACCGAACGTGGGAGCACGTGCGACGTGACGGAGCGCTGCGTCTCGTGGAGACCTCGCCTCGACGGTTGACCGTGGGGTCGGTGACCCTGGCGTTCGTGATCGTCGTCGACGTTACCGAGCGTGAGCTCGCACGGAAGGAGCTGGAGCGCACGGCGCAGCGCTTCCGAGCGATGCTCGACTTCACGCCCGTCGGGATCGCGATGTGCGGCCGGGACTTCCGTTTCCGAGAGGCGAACCGCACGTTCTGCCGGATGCTCGGCTACTCGAGGGAGCAGCTCCTGAAGCTCACCTTCCCCGACGTCACGCACCCCGAGGACGTCGACATCGATGCTCACCTCGCGACCGCGCTGTTCGCGGGTGAGATCCCGAGCTACACGCGCGAGAAGCGCTACCTGTCGCAAGCGGGCCAGATCCTCTGGGTGCGGCTCACCGTCTCGGCGATCGGCGAGGAGACCGGGCCGCCGTTGTTCGCGCTCGCGACCATCCAGGACATCACGGAGTCTCGTGAGCAGGCCGCGCGAGCGCGCTCGGAGGCGATCGCCGCTCGCCGCACGCTCCACACGCTCACCTCCCGGGAGACCGAGATCCTCGACGAAGCGCAGCGAGGCCTCACCGCTCGGGAGATCGCCGAGCACTTCACGATCAGCCCTCGCACGGTCGAGTCGCACCTCGCCACCGCCTACCGCAAGCTGGGGGTCGCGAGCCGACACCAGGCCGTCGCCGTGCTCGACCGCCTGCGGGCGGCTGCCGGCGACGAGCACCACGAGCAGCGAGCCCAGGTACGGACGGCTTCTCCGTAACCTACGGCCGTAAGTCCCGTAACCCGCGGACTGAAGCGCAACCCCCTCCGAGCCGACACCTCCCTGAGCATCGCCCGTCGCTCGGGATGCCCGAGCAGCGATGCGTTCGGACAAGGAGGTAAGGGATGAGGCGGTTCAGCCGCAAGATGACCGTGGCGTCGGTGTTCCTCGGCGTCATGGTGGCCGGGAGCATCGCCTTCGCGGCATGGACCGCGAGTGGCACCGGATCCGGGTACGCGAAGGCGAAGTCGGCGCAGCCGCTGACGACGGTCGACGTATCCGGCTCGACGACGGCCACCCTCTACCCGGGGGCCACCGGCAACCTCCTGCTCAGGGTCGACAACCCGAACGACTACAACGTCACGATCTCGAGCGTCACCGGCAACGGGACGATCACCTCAGACAAGGGCGCCGCCTGCAACGCATCGACGGGCGTGACGTTCACGGACCAGACCGGACTCAGCCTGGTCGCGACCCACAACGCGCAGACCACCTTCACGCTCACGGGCGTCGTCGCGATGAGCAACGCGTCGGACAACGCCTGCCAGGGCGCGGTGTTCACCGTTCCGGTCTCGATCTCGGGCGCGAGCTCGTAGCCACCCGATCGACCAGGTCGCCGAGGGCGGAGGCCTCCTCCGCCCTCGTCCGCCTTCGGAGCGAGCGTCCATGTCCGAGACCCCACCCACACGAGGCGCGAGCGCGGCGCGCAGGTTGGCCGTCGTGGCCATCCTGGTCGCGTACGCGATCTCGCCGGCCCTGGCCGAGGCCGGTCGCGGTCCCGACGCCACGAGCCTGCGGCCCCGGCAACCAGCGTTCACGATCACGGGCCGAGCTCGGCGACTCTCGCCCGGTGTGACGCGGATCCTGCGCCTTCGGATCGGGGATCCCGCCCCCTTCGCGATCCTCGTCCGCGAGGTGACCGTCACGGTGCGCGACGCGAACACGGCGTGCTCGCACCGCCACGTGCGCGTGACCTCGTACGCCGGCTCGTTGCCCGTGCCCGCCCGAGGTTCCTCGTCACTGCGGCTCGCGATCAGGCTCCTCCCCTCCGCGCCCGACGCCTGCCAGGGGGCACGGTTCCCGCTCGAGTTCCACGGGAGGGCCGAGCGCGGATGAGGCGGCGGGTCGGGGTCGCCGCGCTCGTCTGGCTCGCGGTCGTCGCGATGCCGACCACGGCGCTGGCTGCATGGGGCGGATCAGGTTCGGGGGCCGGGTCCTCCCTCGCGCTCTCGATGCCCGGAGGGAGCGCTCCGGCCGCCTCGGTGAGCGGCCACTCGGTGTCCCTCTCGTGGTCGCCCGCGACGTTCCCGGGGGGCACCCCCGTGGCCGGATACCGGGTGACGCGCTACGACGCGGCGCTCACGCCGACCGCCGCGGGCGGCGCGTGCGCGGGCACGGTGACGACCTCGAGCTGCACCGAGAACGGGGTTCCCTCGGGGATCTGGACGTACAGCATCGTCCCCAGGCAAGGCGCGTGGTCTGGCGCTGAGAGCTCGCGCAGCGCTCCCGTGATCGTCGGCGGACCGAGCCTGTCCTTCAGCCCGAACCCGACGATCGCCTCGCTCCCCGCGACGAGGAGCGGAACCGTGACGGGCTTCCTCGGCGGCGACACGCTGACGTTCCGACTCGACGACGCCGCGAGCGGAACGGTGCTTTCGGGAAGCACGACGCCTTCGCCGATCCCCACCGACGGTCAGGCCGCGGTCGCCGTCTCCATCCCGGCCGGGACGAGCGACGGCGCGCACACGGTGTACGCCGTCGGGACGAGCGGCATCACCGCGGACATCTCCATCGTCGTCGACACCACGGCGCCGGCGGTCACCTCGACGATCGCACGGACGACCGGCGCATCGGCCGGCTTCATCCGGCAGGGCCAGACCTACTACGTGTACGCGAACGTGGCCGACGCGACGTCTTCGATCGCGAGCGTGTCGACGAACGTCGCGAACGTGACCGCGGGACAGACGGCCGTCGCGCTCACGGCCGGGACGTTCACGTACGCGGGCGTCTCCTACGGGTATCGGAGCGCGCAGCTCACGGCGGACGCGGCGCTTGCCGCGGGCACCAAGACCTACACGATCACGGCACAGGATCAGCCCGGCAACGCCGGCACGACCACGTGGTCGGTCGTCGTCGACAACACGGCCCCATCGCCGAGCGACGTCCAGGTCACGAACGTCGGCGGCGGGACCTCGGGACACGCCGAGACCGGCGACACGATCACGTTCACGTTCACCGAGCCCATCGACCCGACCTCGGTCCTCACGGGATGGCTCGGGTCGCCGACGCCGGTCACGGTCCGGCTCGTCAACGGCAGCCCGCGCGACTCGTTCCAGGTCTACTCGGCCGACAACGTGACGCAACTGGCCCTCGGGTCTGTCCGGATGGGCACGAACAAGTACGTCACGGCGACGAGGACGTTCTCGGGCTCGACGATGGTCCTCAGCGGCTCGACGATCACGATCACCCTCGGCACGCCGAGCGGGGCGACGGGAACCGTCTCCACCAGTGGGACGATGACCTGGACGCCGATCTCCGGGCTGACCGATCGAGCGGGCAACGCCTGCACGACCACCCCGGTCGATGAGACCGGGCTCGCGGACATCGACTTCTGACCGGTCCGTCGCTCCGGCGGGGCGGGAGGGGTGGGATTCGAACCAACGGGTGACTCGCGCCACCAACGGTTTTCAAGACCGTCGCCTTCGTCCGCTCGGCCACCCTCCCGCGGCCGAGTGTAATGGCCGAGCACGGGCGTCGGCGCCTCGAGTCCGCCGGCAGGATGTCGCCGATGCTGGCTACCATTGCCGGGTGACGATCTCGGACGAGACGCCTCGCGACCAGCGCCTGGAGGGGTGGAGCGAGCAGCTCTACCGTACCTTGGTCGAGCGCGTCCCCGCGGTCGTCTACATCGACTCGAACGACCAGCGCCCTGATTCGCTCTACCTGAGCCCGCAGATCGAGGAGCTCCTCGGGTACCCTCCCGAGGCATACGCCTCGGACACCGGTCTCTGGTACCGGCAGGTCCATGCGGACGATGTGGAGCGGGTCGCGGGGGTGTGGCGGGCGGCCCGCGAGCGGCAGGGGGCGTTCGAGTGCGAGTACCGGATGATCCCGAGCGGCGGTGGTCTCATCTGGATCCGGGACGGCGCGGTCCCCGTGCGCGACGACGCGGGCCAGATCCTGTGTTGGCAGGGCGTGCTGTACGACATCACCGCGGTCAAGCAGCACGAGGAGGAGCTCCGAGAGGCCCGCGAGAAGTACCGCGCCCTCGTCGAGAACCTGCCCGCCGTCGTGTACATGGTCGCGCCCGACGACGACCGTCGCACGCTCTACGTCAGTCCGCAGGTCGAGCTCGCGCTCGGCTACGGGCGCGAGGAGTGGCTCGCCCAGCCCGACATCTGGATGGAGCTGCTCCATCCAGATGACCGCGAACCCACGCTCGCGGCCCACGACCTCGCGAACGAGACCGGCGCGCCGTGGAGCCGCGAGTACCGCCTCATCGCGAGCGACGGGCGCGCGGTCTGGTTCCGCGACGTCGCCAACCTGGTCCGCGACCACGAAGGCCGGCCACACCACTGGCAGGGCATCCAGCTCGACATCACCGAGCTGAAGGCGATCGAGGCAGAGCTTCGGCGGGCACGCGACGAGCTCGAGCGCCGGGTCGAGGCGCGAACGGCCGAGCTCGCCGAGGCGAACGCGCTCATGGGTCTCGAGATCGAGGAGCGGCGGCGGGCCGAGGCCGAGCTCGCCGACGCCGAGCGCCGCTATCGAGCGCTCGCCGAGCAGATCCCCGCCGTCACGTACACGTGGGAGGTCGGCGGCGACCTCTCGAACGCGTACGTCAGCCCGAGGCTCGAGCAGCTGCTCGGCATCACGCCGCAGCAATGGAACGACTCGGACGAATTCTGGATCTCGAGGCTCCATCCGGACGACCGGCATGAGGTCCTGGCCGCTACCTTGCGCTCGGAGACGACCGGGGAGCCGTTCAGCATGGAGTACCGCTACCTCCATCGCGACGGTCACATCGTCTGGGTCCAGGACGAGGCCGTGATCCTCAAGCGGGGGGCGGACGGACGGCCGTGGGTGTTCCAGGGTGTCATGTTCGACATCACGGCCCGCAAGGACGCCGAGGCCAAGGCGCTCGAGTCGGAGCTCCGCTTCCAAGACCTCGCGGAGCAGGTCCCGGGCATCATCTACGTCCTGAGGGGAAGACCAGATGGACCCGGATTCACGATGACGTACGTGAGCCCGCAGATCCGCGAGATCCTGGGCCTGGAACCCGACGCGTGGCAGACGGACGATGACTGGATCGCGAGCATCGTGCCCGAGGACCGCGAGCCGCTCATCGCGATGGCCGCCGAGGTGGAGATCACCGGCGAGCCCTGGGTCGCCGAGTACCGGATGCTCCACGCCGACGGTCATGACGTGTGGATCCGGGATCGCGGCCGGGTCCTGGAGCGGGATGCCGCCGGTCGGCCGAAGGTGATGCAGGGTCTGGTGGAGGACATCACCGACGAGCGGCGGGCGTCCGAGAGCGTCCGGGAAGCACAGGAGCGTTACCGGACCCTCGTCGAGCAGATCCCCGCG
>JBLNAW010000276.1:0-5534 GCA_050259555.1 Solirubrobacterales bacterium | reverse complement strand
GAGTACTCGCTGTAGTTCGGCAGCTCGCCGGCCGGCGCGAGGTCCTGGAGGTACGCGGCGCCCTCGAAGTGCGCTTGCCGCAGGTTCTCGCCGTCGCGCACGACGATCGCGCCGGTGCCGTACGGGAGGAACAGCCCCTTGTGCGGATCGAGCGTCACGCTGTCGGCGCGCTCGATGCCGCGGAAGCGCGCTCGGCCGCGCTCGGTGAGGATGAAGAAGCCGCCGTACGCGCCGTCGACGTGCATCCACAGCTCGTGCTCCTCGGCGACGTCGGCGATCGCGTCGAGCGGGTCCACCGCGCCGGTGTTCGTCGTCCCGGCGCTCGGCCCGACGAGGAACGGGCGGTGACCGGCCACGAGATCCTCTTTCACCATGCGGCGCAAGGCGTCCGGGTCCATCCGCAGCTCGGGGTCCGTCGGCACGAGCCGGACGTTCCGCTCCGAGAAGCCCGCGAGCGTCGCCGCCTTCGTGACCGAGGCGTGCGCCTGCTCGCTCACGTAGTAGGTGCCATCGGTGAAGTCCTCGCCGAGCTTCGCGTGCCGAGCCGCCACCAGCGCCGAGAAGTTGGCCATCGAACCGCCGCTCGTGAGCACGCCCTGCGAGCCCTCGCCCCATCCGAACAGCGAGCAGAGCCACCGAGCGACGTTCTCCTCGATCTGCACGGCGCCCGGCGTCGGCGCCCAGAGCCCGACGTACCGGTTCACCCCGAGCGCGAGGAAGTCCCCGAGCGCCGCCGCGAACAGCCCGCCCCCCGGGATGTACGCGAGGTAGCCCTCCCCCGTCGTGTCGTACGCGTTCGCGGCCGCCTCGCGGACATCGGCGAGGACCTCCTCGAAGAGCCCACCCTCCTCGGGCGGCTCCGAGCGCAGTCGGTGCGCGAGCTCGGCCCCGCCCTCGGCGTTCGAGGCCGGCGCCTCTCCGATCCCGCGGATGAACTCGATCACGTACGAGAGGGCGGCCTCGCCCATCTCGCGCATCTGCTCCGAGCTCGGATCGAGGGGGTACATCCGGCCCATGCTACGGCAGCCTCCCGAGGTGAGGTCGAGACCGTGCCAGAGGGACGCCCTACGTAATCACCTCGGTCCGCGCGAGGATCAGCGTCAGCCAAGCGAGCACGACCCCGACCGGTCCCCACAGGAACCGCTCCCAGGGGCTCGGGGACGCGAGGTTCATAGCGCCTCTCTGGGTCCGCTCCCTCGGGTTCGGGCGTCACGTGACGAGGTGGAACTCGGTGAGCTCGTAGCGGAAGAACTCGCCCTCGTTCCACCGGTCGGTCCCGTAGTGCCAGCCCGCGCGACCGGCGCTCGGGATCGTGATGCCGTCGAAGGTCGAGTACCGGATCGCCTCGTGTCCGAAGGGATGCAGGCTCGAGGTCCCGGTCTCGTCGGCGTCTCCCCACCGCTCGAGCGCGATCGACCGCACACGGGCGTCGTCGTCGAGCGTGTAGCGGAGCTCGAGCTCGGTGTCGTCGAGCTGATAGCGCGCGGTCACGTGGTGGTCGTCGGTCGAGCTCCAGGCGACGCCGAACCGCGGGAGCATCGCCGTCGGCAGCCAGACGGCCTCGGCGCCCGTCCGACCGGCCGAGCTGCGGGAGATGTCCGGCCCGTCGGCGTGGACGAGCCGGATGAGGCCGAGCAGCCTCCAGTCCATCCCCCCCGTGCCGTCGGCGTACCGATCCGAGCCCACGATGACGCCGGCCGCGCGAGCGGCCCAGACGAGGCCCTCGTGGGGGCCGTACGTCTGTCTCGCGCGGAACGGGATCCACCGCCGCCCGAGCTTGATCGACCCCCGCATACGGAGCCTCGCCGACCGCGCGAGCGGGGTGCCCGGGGCGATCGATCGCCGGAAGTACCGGCGGACCGGATCCGGCAAACCCTCGAGATCCGCCTCGGAGAACGAGCCCGGTTCCGGGACGCGGGCGAGTCGAGCCTCGAGCTGCTGAACGACCGCGGCGCTCACGTCCGACCCTCGGCCATCGCGGGCATCGAGCTCCCTCCTCCTCGTCCTCGAGGGCGTTCTTCTCATCGAGGAGGTGGAAGGACCAGGGTCCAAGGGCTCCCGGCCGCGCGGACCTCGGTCGCGCTGGCGCCCCCGGGCTAGGCGATCGCGTCGAGCAGCCGGCGCGAGGCCTCGGCGACCCCGTCCACCGCCTCGTCGAACGCCTCGGCGTTGCGCTTCGACGGCGCTCGGTAGCCGCTCACCTTGCGCACGAACTGGAGGGCGGCCTCGCGGATCTCCTCCTCGGTCGCCGGCCCCTCGGGCGAGCGCAGCTTCTTGATGCTCCGGCACATGCGGCGCATCGTACCGTCCGACCCCGCGAACGATGAGGCCGCATCCGGCCGTCCCGCCGAGGCCGGGGCGACCGACCCAGGTCTCACGCCCGTCGGTGTGGTCGAGTCTCGGCGAGGTGAGGCGGACATGACGGTCCTCGTGACGTACGCGAGCAAGCACGGTTCGACACAGGGCATCGCCGAGGCGATCGGCGAACGGCTCCGCGGGCGCGGGCTGGACGCCGAGGTGCGGCCGGTCCGCGAGGTGAAGGGGCTCGAGCCCTACGACACGGTGGTCCTCGGGAGCGCCGTGTACCTCGGTGCGTGGATGAAGGAAGCACAAGCGTTCCTCGACCGCCACGAGGCAGCGCTGCGTGAGGTGCCGCTCTGGCTGTTCAGCAGCGGCCCGACGGCCGCCGACCAGGGGATGGACCTCGCTGTTTCGGTGAAGACGCGTGAACGGCTCGACGCCCTCGGCGCCAGAGACCACCACCTCTTCCGAGCCGCCCTCGACGCGAAACGCCTCAACCTCCTCGAGCGCACGGCGATCAAGGCGGCGAAGCAGCCCCTCGGGGACTTCCGCAACTGGAACGACGTGCAGCGCTGGGCAGACTCGATCGCGGACGGCGACGGGGACCCGACCTAGGCGCTGGCCGGACGGGCACCGCCCTCGCGCACGGCTCGATGGCGATCCGACCCTTATCCAGCCCTCGGCCAGTCCTTCGGAGCGGATGTCGTTCGAGACCCCGGCGGCCTTCTCCGGATGCCAAGGGGCACCGACTCCTGCTCGAACGCCCCGTCGGCGACCGACAGCACCGGTCGGCCGCCGCACCTCCCGAACACCGTACCGCCCGCGTACTCGGGGGCTCCGAGGTAGCCGTCGATCGCGAAGCCGTACGTCCCCGCGTCGACAACGGTCACGACGATCACGTCGTCCGCTCCACCTGCAGGGTTGAATGCGCCGCCCACGATAGGCAACAGGGTTCGATATCGATCGCTCGAGATGGCGGCCTCGTCCACCGAGCCCGCGGAGACCCCGTTGACCTCGATCGTCGCGACCCCATCCAACCCGCCGGGCAGGACGAGTGACCGTTGTCGTCCGGCCGGCACCGTGATCGTCGCGACCGCGCCGTCGACGTAGGTCACGCTCCGGGTCCCGCTGAAGTCGGCCAGGTCGACGTCCGCTCCGACATCCCAATCCGGGCTGTAGGAGAAGACGGGAGCGACATCGTCGAACGGTACGGAGACGTGGTACAGGCCGCTCCAGCCGGGGTTCCCCGCCCAGTCGTTCAGCGCGACGCACACCTCGACGTTCAGCCCCTGTTCAAGCGGAAGGGTATGTGCCGTTCGCGTGACGTCGAACCGACGATGTCGGAACCCGAATCGCCCCGCCTCCCCGTCGGTCCATGCCTCGACACCTTCGGGGCGATGCCGCACCGTCCAGTAGGCGATACCCGCGAACCCCGTGTCGGTGGCGTGCCACGTGACGGGCACCGTCGGACCCTCGATCGCGGTCGTTGCGTCGTCACCGAACGACACCGAGTCCGCGATCGGGGCGGTGAGATCGTGGATGTACCAGTTCTCGGGAGCGATATCGAGACAGCAGTTGCCCGGCCCGTTCGTCACGGCGGCGGCGATCCATTCGTACCCGTCGGGCTGATCGAGCACGTTGGTGGAAACCACCGCTCCCAACGTCCGGGCGTTCGGGTGGTACACCTTCCCGCGGCCCAACAGTTCCCTCCCCGAGCCGTTCGTCACGAACGCCCGGAACCGGGAACCGCCGAGCAGGTAGATGCGGCGCTCGGGGCGGAAGTCCCCGTCGGTGTCCACGACGACGTCGATGAAGCCGAGGTCACGGAGCAGCAGCGGGGTGATCACGCTCTCCAAGGTGACCGCATGCAGAAGTCCCCCGCCCTTATGACCCACCCTCGCGGAGACGATGTCGAGCGCCCACGCCTTCGCGACATCGCGGCGATCCTTCACCGAGTACGAGTTCGCAGCGGCCGGTGATGCGATCCCGCTGAGGACCCCGAGCACGAGTGCGCACGTCAGGAGGAGCTCTCGCCATCTCCTCATCTCGACCCCCCTGCCTCGCTTATGGGCCGGGTATACGCCGGGCGTGTTCGGCGGAGGACGGACGAACGACCCCCGCGCGGCGGGCCACCGAGGCTCGAGGCGAACGGCTTGCCTCGCCTCCCGGGGTCCCCTACACTCCGAACACATGTTCGATGCGCTCGAGTCCCTGAACCCCGCCCAGCGCGAGGCGGTCGAGCACGACGGCGGCCCTCTGCTCGTCGTGGCCGGCGCCGGGAGCGGCAAGACGTGGACCCTCGCGTGCCGGGTGGCGAGCCTCGTCGACCGCGGCGTGCGGCCCGAGCGCATCCTGCTCCTCACCTTCACCCGTCGAGCGGCACGCGAGATGCTCCGCCGCGCGGAGCGCCTCACGGGTGAGCGCGGGGTCGGGCGGGTCTGGGGTGGCACGTTCCACGCGATGGGCAACCGGCTCCTGCGGCTCCATGGGCGGGCGCTCGGGCTCTCGCCCGACTTCACCGTCCTCGACCGCTCGGACACCGCCGACCTCATGGACCTGATCCGGGGCGAGCTCGGGCTCGGGCAGGGCGAGCGGCGGTTCCCGCGCAAGGAGACACTCGCCGACGTCTACTCGCGCACGGTGAACGCGCAGGAGAAGCTCCGAGACGTGCTCGAGCGCGACTACCCGTGGTGCGTCGAGGAGATCGAGGGCATCCGGCAGATCGTGGAGGCCTATACCGAGCGCAAGCGCTCGGCGAACGCGCTCGACTACGACGACCTGCTGCTGTACTGGCGGGCACTCGGGACCTCGCCGGCGGGAGCCGCGGCGAACGCGATGTTCGAGCACGTCCTGGTCGACGAGTACCAGGACACGAACGCGCTCCAGGCGGACATCCTCGCCGCGATGCAACCGGACGGCCGCGGCCTGACGGTCGTCGGCGACGACGCCCAGGCGATCTACGGGTTCCGCGCGGCGACGGTCCGCAACATCCTCGAGTTCCCGGAGCGTTTCCCCGGCACGACGATCGTGCGGCTCGAGCGCAACTACCGGTCGAGCCAGCCGATCCTCGACGCCTCGAACGCCGTGATCGCGCTCAGCCCTCAGCGGCACGAGAAGACGCTGTGGACCTCGCGGACGGACGGCGCCCAGCCCCTACTCCGCACGTGCCTCGACGACGCCGATCAGGCGGACGCGGTGTGCGGCTCGGTGCTCGAGCATCGCGAGCGCGGAAC
>JBLNAW010000275.1:0-5274 GCA_050259555.1 Solirubrobacterales bacterium | reverse complement strand
GGGGCGTAGACTCGGCCTGCGCCGGCGTAGCTCAGTGGCAGAGCAGCTGTCTTGTAAACAGCAGGCCGTCGGTTCGAATCCGACCGCCGGCTCTCGTACGCTCGTCGAGGAGTCGGCCCGCGACGAGCTCGTCGAGAAGAGGCGCGCCGTTACCGAGCCGCGGCGCAGCTGTACGTGGGAGCCGCTGCCGCGAGCGCCGCGACATCTGCCATCGCCGCGACGATCGTGGGATCGCTGAAGTAGGTCGTGGTCGAGAAGTACTTCCACATCTCGAACGAGCATCCACGCGAGTTCGCGATGAGCGCGGCCGTGTACGCGCGCAGCTCGTCTCCCGACATCGCCCAGGCCCCCTTCTTCTCCGGGCTCGGGAACGCGCTGGAGCCGTCACCGCCGCTGAGCACGTTCATGCCGATCGCGAGCGCGAGACCCTGACGATCGGCGGCGGCCTGCTCGGTGGTCGCGAAGGTCGCTGGGTCACCCTTCCGCGCGGAGTAGCGGGACGACGCCGCATCGAGGTACGCCCACGTCCAGCCGGGCCACGGCACCTGGTAGCCGGCGGCGTCCTGCTCGAGGTCGACCGCGTCGGCACGGACCAGCGTCGGCATGGTCGGCCAGATGGACTTGCTGTACGCCGCCATCGTGTCGAGCACGTCGTTCGGGATGACGTAGCTGCCGCCCCACTGGTTCGGGGCCTTGGCCTCGCTGACGATCTGGTGCGCGACGATGGTCCCGTCGGCGACGAAGTCTCCAAGCGGGACCGCGCGGAACGCGTCGATCGCCGTCTCCCACATCGCGAGGTTGAACGTGCCGTCGGCGTTCTGGTAGCTCTCTTCCTTCCCGGCGAGCTTGACGATCACGTGCATCCCGGCCGCGCGTGCCTCCGTCAGCTTCCTGATGGCGCGCCTGGGGACGAGCAGGATCTTCGAACCCGTGTAGGGCTTCCCGTAGAGGCTCGGCGCGAGATCGTTGGGACCGAACGGGATCCCTCCGGTCGCCGAAGCGCTCGAGCCGAGCGCCAGGACGAACATCAACGTGAAGACGATCAGCTTCTTCGGCATGGCCCCCTCGACCTTCCCTCCGCGACGTGTCTCGTAGGTTCTCGACACCCGGCGGTCGGATCCTTGAGCGCCGTCTCGGCCAACTTGAGCGGCGGGTGAGAGACGGGTGGGCCAGCGGATCGGGCGGAGTGGGTTCCGGGGGGCGAGGATCAGCGCTCGCCGCGGCGCAAGGCTCGGCCCGAGCGCCCCCCGGCGGCGCCGTCCCACGCCACCCGGCCGTTCACGATGACGAGCTCCACACCCTCGGCGAACGCGTGCGGCGCCTCGAAGGTGGCGCGGTCTGCCACCGCATCCGGGTCGAAGAGCACGAGGTCGGCGAAGGCGCCCTCGGCGATCCGGCCGCGGCCGGCGAGACCGAACCGGTCGGCCGGGAGCGAGCTCATCTTGCGCACCGCGGCCTCGAGCGCGAGGGTGCGCTCCTCGCGGACGTACCTTCCGAGCACGCGGACGAACGTTCCGTAGTAGCGGGGGTGCACGGCGAACGCGCCGAGGGGACCGGCCGGTGAGACGGCGAGCCCGTCGCTCGCCACGAACACGTCCTCGCGCGCGAGGATCTCGCGGACGTCGTCCTCGTGCATGCCGTGGCCGAGCATCCCGGCGAAGCGATCGGCGAGCAGCAGCTCCGCGATCGCCTCGTAGGGCTCGACCCCTCGCTCGGCCGCGAGGGTCGCGATGGCCCGTCCGGTGAGCTCGGGCTCGGGGGTGTACGAGCCGAGCATCACGCGGTCCCATCCGACGTCCCTCCCAACGCTCTCCCAGCCGGGTTCCCCCTCCTGCATCGAGTCACGGAGCCGCGCCCGGGCGGTGGCGTCGGCGAGCACGTCGGGCAGCTCGGCGGGGGTGACCCACGGGGGGAGGGCGGACGCGAGCTCCGTCTCCCACGCCGTGTACGGGTACTGGTCCATCGAGACGTTGGCTCCCGTCGCCCGCTCGGAGTCGATGAGCTCGAGCAGCTGGGAAGCCTTGCCCCACATCGTCTTCCCCTCGACCTTGAGGTGGCTCACGTGCGAGGGGATGCCGGCTCGACGGCCGACCTCGATGCACTCCGCCACGGCGTCGAAGACCTGCGTCCCCTCGCCGCGGACGTGACTCGCGTACAGACCGCCGCGGTCTGCGACGATGCCCGCGAGCTCGGCGATCTCGTCCGTGGTCGCGTGCAGGCCGGGCGCGTAGATCAACCCGGTCGACAAGCCCACCGCTCCCTCGTCGAGCGCCGACGAGAGCGAGCGCTGCATCTCGGCCATCTCCTCGGCGGTCGGTGGCCGGCGCTGATCCTGCCCCATGGCCGCCTCGCGCAGGGTGCCGTGACCCACGAGGGCGGCGACGTTCAGCGCGGGATGGCAGGCGTCGACCCGCTCGAGGTAGCCGCCGAACGTCACCCAGGTCGGGGTGAAGGTGCCGGCATCGAGGCCGGCGAGCGCGGCCATCTCGGCTGCGCCGTCGGCCGGGAACGCCGAGCCGCCGCAGTTGCCGACGACGAGCGTCGTGACGCCCTGGCGGAGCATGCTGCTCATCTTCGGCTCGACGAACGGGGTGACGTCGGAGTGGTTGTGGACGTCGACGAAGCCCGGCGCGAGCACCTGGCCTCTGGCGTCGACCCGTCGAACGGCGGGGGGCTCGGGCTCACCCGGCGCGAGGATCCGCTCGATCCGGTCGCCCTCGACCGCCACGGCGCCGAGGGATGCCGGCGCGCCCGATCCGTCGACGACGCGGGCGTTCGCGACGAGCAGGTCGGTCATGTGCACAGGGTGCCAGGTGGAGGCGAGGTCGTCAGCGCGTGAAGGGCCGGAGCCACAGACCGGAGGTGAGCAGGATCGCCGGCGTCGTGAACAGGACGACCACGAACGTCCAGAGTCGCCGGCTCGAGGCGACGATCCAGTCGTCGAGGCCCATGACCGAGCGCTTGATGACCCCGTAGAACAACGCGAGGTAGATGATCGAGATGAGCGAGACACCGATCGCCTCGGCGAGCACGATCTGCACGGCGCCGGCGTGTCGGAGCAGCATGGCCGCGACGAGCGTGTCGGCGAGCGTGGTGATGTTCGCGCCCATGATGTACGGGATCGACTGGTCGCGCTTCACGTAGCCGCGACTCGCGAGCGGCACGAGCACCGTGAGGGCCACCGAGACCGAGAGCACGAGGGTGGCGACCACGCACCCGAGCGCGAACATCGGCCAGGGCCGCTTCATCCACTCGGCGCGCTTCCCAGACACCCGATCGCTCGTCACCTGCGGGAGGACGCGGTCGAGCAGCTTGAACGACAGCAGGATGACCACGAGGCCGGCCGGCAGCAGGAGCCAACCGGGAAGGGTGTCGGTGATCAGCCGCTGCGTCGGTCCCCACACGAAGTCGACGACGCTCGTGACGTCGCCCGATGTCTTCCAGCGGATGCCGTCGAGGAGTCCCGCTCGCAAGATCCCGTAGCCGACGGCCATGCCGGGCAGGTAGACGATCGCCGTGAGCGTGAGCGCCAGGATCCCCATGCCGACGGATTCCTCGCGGTTGCCTCCGCGGTTCCGGACCGAGTACAGGAACCCGACCAGCAGCACGACGAAGGAGGCCCCGAGCCGCGAGCCCGACAGCATGGTGAACGTCTGGAGCTTCGTGATCGCGCCCCCGGAGAAGAGTCCCAGCGAGACGGCGGCGATCGGAGAACCCGACAGCACGAGGTAGGCGCCGAGCCATCCGGCGCCGAGCGTCGAGGCACCGTTCGAGAACAGGGGGCTGTCGCGGACGGTGGGTGCCACCTCGGCCGCGCCGCTCTTCATCAGCTGCAGGGCGAGGACGAACAGGAAGAGCGCGGCGAGCCCGCTCGCGACCTTGCTTGCGATCCGCAGCAGGTCGGTTCCCTTCGTCCCGGTCCGAGCTGCGTCGGGTGCCTCGACGCGCGCCTCGACCTCGGTCACGGCTGGGGGATCGGTCGTGAGGGCGGGTTGGGATGGCTCGGGTCCGGTGGGGGGATCGTCGCGCACGTCGGTCTCGTGATCCGTCAAGGTGGGAACGCTAGCAGGCGGGTGTGGGAAGTGGCGGTCACGCTACCCGGCCCTCGGCTCCCCGGCAACCCAGACCCTCGTCCGCGCCGCCGTCCTTCACGGCCAGAAGTCCCCTCCGGGGCAGGCGAAAGGACCCCTCGCGCATCCGATTTGCGTTGCCAGCCTAGGGCCAGGACTGAACCGAAGGGGTGCGAGATGGACGACTCGACGCTGTCGCTGGTGCTCTTCTCGGGCACCGACGACAAGCTGAGCGCCGCAGCCGTGCTCACCGCCGGGGCGGCCGCGATGGGTCGGAAGGTCAACATCTTCCTCCAGTACTGGGCGCTCGACGCGTTCCGTGCCGACCGCGTGCTCAAGGACCACGGCGTCGCGCCGGAGGCAGGTCCCGAGGGCGCCGAAGCCTACAAACGCCACGGCGGCCAGCATTGGAGCGAGATCTTCCGTCAGGCGAAAGAGATCGGCGAGGTGGGCATCCACGCGTGCTCGCTCTCGATGGAGACGTTCGGCATCACCGTCGAGGACCTCGATCCGCTCGTGGACGACCAGCACGGGGTCGCGTCGTTCTTCATGAACGCCGACGGTCCGGTGACCTTCATCTAGGAGGTGGGGGAACGATGACGACCGTCAACATCGACCGCTCGATCGACGCCCGGGGCATGCCGTGTCCGGGGCCGCTCATGAGCCTCATCGGCGCGATCCGCGAGAGCGAGGTTGGTCAGGTGATCGAGGTGCTCTCGAGCGACGAGGGATCGAAGACCGATATCCCGGCCTGGATCGAGAAGGCCGGCCACGAGATGGTGGAAGTGGTGCCCGACGACGGGTACGTGCACTTCGTCGTCCGGAAGGCTCGGTGATCCACGGTGCCGGCCAAGGTCGTCGTCCTCGGTGGGGGCGTCGGCGGGACCTTGGCCGCGAACCTGCTGTCGAAGGAGCTCGGTCGCGACGGCAAGGTGACCGTCGTCGATCCCACGGGCATGCACCACTACCAACCGGGGTACCTGTACCTCGCGCTCGGCCAGACGAACGGGCGCTGGCTCGTCCGTGACGAGCGCACGCTGCTCGCCAAGGGCGTCGACCTCGTGGTCGAGGGAGCGACGAAGATCGATCCTGAGGCGGGCCTCGTCGAGCTCGAGCGGGGAGGCACGCTCGAGTTCGACTACGCGGTGCTCGCGACGGGTGCGCGACTGGTGCCCGATCAGGTTCCCGGCCTGGTCGAGGGCTC
>JBLNAW010000274.1:0-4156 GCA_050259555.1 Solirubrobacterales bacterium | reverse complement strand
CACGCTCCCGCGGAGGGCGAGAGCGCACCCCCACAGAGGGAGGTGGGGAAGATGCGGAGGACGACCCCGGTGACGTCGGCGCTGGCCATGCTTCTGGTCGTGTTCCTCACGACGACGGCGTTGGCGGCAGCCGGCGACCTCGACACGACGTTCGACGGCGACGGGAAGCTCGCGACCGACTTCACGGCCGGGGACGACATCGCGGCCGCGATCGCGATCCAGGCCGACGGGAAGATCATCGTGGCGGGCATCGCGTCGCAACGGTTCGCGCTCGCTCGCTACGAGGCGGACGGAAGCCTGGACGCGACGTTCGGCGGTGACGGACGGGTCACGACACGCATCGCGCGCGGACTCCAGTTGGTCAACGGCTTGGCCATCCAACCGGACGGCAAGATCGTGGCCGTCGGGCCCTTGTACCCGACGGGTGAGGACGCTCGATGGGCGCTCGCGCGATACAACAGCGACGGGTCACTCGACACGTCCTTCAGCGGCGACGGGAAGCTCACCGTCGATCTCACGACGAGGGACGACTCCGCGGAGGACGTCGCGCTCCAGGACGACGGGAAGATCGTCGTGGCGGGAGGCGCCGGCGGAGCGGGAGGCAGGTTCGGGCTCGCTCGATTCGAGACGAACGGCGATCTCGACACGACGTTCGGCGGCGACGGCACGGTCGTCACGAACTTCGACACCGGCTTCGACTACGCGACGGCGGTGGCGGTCCTCGGGGACGGGAAGATCGTTGCGGCGGGCTGGGCCGGCCCGGCCACGAGCGACGGGTACGACTTCGCCATCGCTCGGTTCGACTCCGCCGGCGTCCTCGATCCCGCGTTCGGGAACGGTGGGAAGGTAACCACGAACTTCACCAAGGGCAACGACTACGCGTGGGACATGACCGTGCAGGCGGACGGGAAGCTCGTCCTCGTCGGCACGGCCGCGGGAGCGGGGGGTCGTTTCGCCCTCGCCCGCTACGACGACACTGGCGCCCTGGACGGCGACTTCGGCGGCGACGGCAAGGTGATCACGAACCTCGGGGTCGGATCCGACGTGGCGACCGGCGTCGCGATCCTCGGTGACGGAAGCATCGTCGCCGGGGGCTGGTCGGGGCCGATCAAGATCGTCCCTTGGTTCGGTCCGGCGGCGAGCGACGATTTCCGGTTCGCCGCCGCTCGGTACGACCCGACGGGCGTCCTGGATCCGACGTTCGGTGTGGACGGCACGGTCATCACGGACTTCACCAAGGGCAGCGACTACGCGTGGGATATCGGCGTGCAGGAGGACGGGAAGGTCGTCCTCGCCGGACGTGCCGGGGGAGGCGGGGGGCGCTTCGCGAGCGCGCGCTATCTGGCGGCCTGAACCCCTCCAGCAGCGGCGGGGTGTCTCGGCTCCTCGCGGGGGGTCGGTTCCACGGACCGCGTCTACGGCGAAGGCCGTATGCGCTTCCTCGCGGCCTGCGATAGCTTCGGCGAACACGGAGCGCGCTCGGACGCGCCTTCGATGGAGGTGGGGACCTTCGTCCGAAGGCTCTCCCGAACCTCCCGATGAACGGGAAGGAGGGAGCATGGGGAAGACACCCCTCGTACGCGGGTCCGCCCGCGTGATCTTGCCGTCGCTGTTCGCGATCTCGCTCGCTCTCGCGATGTTCATGGGTCCGATGATCGCCGGCGCGAGCTCGGATCCGAACCGCAAGTCCTCGAGCCGCGAGCTGACCGAGGATGCCAAGGGGACGTTCGAGGCCCTCGAGGCGGCCAACCAGTACGCGGAAGCCCGAACGGCCCCCGCGGACACCGTCGACGCCGGTGCGTTCATGGGAGCGTATGCGGACGCTCAGGCGCTGCCGGTCGTCGGCGGGAGCTGGACCGAGGTGACGAACCAGCCCTACGAGAACGACGACCACGACTACCGCGACCCCGTCTGGTCGAACTCGGGTGCGGGGTGGGGCCTCGTCAGCGGCCGGGCGACCGCGGTCGCGGTCGACGGTGACGCGATCTATGCCGGCATGGCCGACGGCGGCGTGTGGAGGTCGACGGACGCAGGGGCGAACTGGACCCCGCTCCTCGACGATGCGCCGACGCTCTCGATCGGGGCGGTCGCCGTGAACCCGGCCGACCATTCGATCTGGGTCGGGACCGGTGAGGCCAATACCAGCTCGGACTCCTACGCCGGGATCGGCGTCCTGCGCTCCACCGACGGTGGTGCCAACTGGGCGCTCGTCGGCGGGGCCGAGCTCCAGAACCATCTGATCGGCCGCCTGGTCTTCGACGGCCAGGGCGACGTCTACGCCGCGACCAGCATGGGGCTGTACGAGCACTCGGCCTCGGACCCCTCGGGAGCGTGGACCCTCCTGCTCGCCCCGTGCGTCGGACAGCACGGCACGACGTACATCAGCGACGTCGTCGTCCGCCCCGGCACGAACGGGCAGACCGTGGTCGCGGTCGTCGGCTGGCGCGGGGGCTCGGCGTGCAACGGGATCTACGTCTCGAGCGACGCCGGCGCGACGTTCACCCGCGTGACCGCCACCGGCGCGATCAACGACGGGCAGATCGGCCGGACGACGCTCGCCTACACCGCGAACGGCGGGAGGCTGTACGCGCTCGTCGAGTCCAGCACGCTCTTCAACCACCCGAACGCGCACCAGGGCGGCACGAACCTGATGGGCGTGTTCGTCTCGCCGACGGGGAACCCGGCCGGCTCGTGGAACAAGATCGCCGAGGCGAGCAAGCTCGCCGCGTCCGGCTCGGCGCTCCAAGCCTCGCGTGGGTACTACCCGGGCGTGCAGTCTTGGTACAACCAGTTCCTCGCGGTCGACCCGAACGATCGCAACCACGTCTACGTGGGCCTCGAGGAGGTCTTCGAGACGACGAACGGTGGCTCGTCGTGGAAGGCGATCGGGCCGTACTGGAACTTCGGTCTGAAGTGCGCGGCCGCGAGCCTTGACGACTGTCCGAACACGACGCACCCGGACCAGCACGCGATCGCGATCGCGGGGGACACGGTGTTCGTGGGCAACGACGGCGGGATCTACAGCCGCTCGATCGACGCGCATACCGTCAAGGGGTGGCAGGACCTGAACGAGAACCTGCACAGCCTCCAGTACTACTTCGCCGGCTCGGGCGCGCTCGGCGGCGGCGAGGCGATCTGGGGTGGATTGCAGGACAACGGCGTCTCGCTGCTCTTGCCGGGAGCGTCGCCGATGATCTCGCCGTTCGGCGGGGACGGAGGGGACACGATCGTCGATCCGGCGGACGCGAACCGGGCCGTGGTCGAGTACGTGGGTCTCGACATGGCCAGGACCGAGAACGGAGGGGTCTCCGACGGGACGACCCCGTCGTTCACCGAGATCTCGCCCTCGTGCTCGGCCTTCACCTACACGCCGAACCCATGTGACCCGAGCCCCCGGTTCATCGCGCCGTTCGAGGCCGACCCGCAGAACCTTGACCACTGGGTCGCCGGCGGGCGGTTCGTGTGGGACAACGGCGGCCTCGGTTGGGACACGAGCTGTGGTGCCAAGTCGTGCGATTGGGAGATCGTGCACGACACCGGCCCCGGGCGCTCGATCACCGCGATCGCGGTGGACGGATCGACGATCTACGCCGCCTGGTGTGGACCGTGCAACGCGCCCACCTTCGCGTCCGGGATCGATACGAACGCCGGAGGGACGTGGCACGCGATGGACGTGGCCGGACAGGGGCTGCCGAACCGGTACGTCGCGGCGCTCACGGTCGACCCCGCCGACCCCGACCACGTGTACGCCGTCTACAACGGCTTCTCGCGCAGGTGGGTCACCGACGGAGGGATCGGCCACGTGTTCGAGTCCTTCGACGGCGGGGACAACTGGACGGACATCTCGGGGAACCTGCCCGACGCGCCGAGCGACGACCTCCTGCTGGTGAACGGCCAGTTGGTCCTCGCGACCGACATCGGGGTGTTCATCGCATCCGCGGGTGGGGGAACGTCGACCTCGTGGTCGCGCTTCGGGACGGGTCTGCCGAACGCCTCGACGAACGACCTGACGCTCACCTCGGACGGCGGGACGATCATCGCCGCGACCCACGGTCGTGGGCTCTGGTCGATCGCCGCGCCATCGTCGACGTAGTCGGGGTGCTGCCGGAGGAGCCGAGGGCCGCGGGGCGACCGCGGCCCACGGCCGCCCGGTAGC
>JBLNAW010000273.1:0-22993 GCA_050259555.1 Solirubrobacterales bacterium | reverse complement strand
GGCGCTCGATCGCGCTCGGTCGGAGCCGCGGCCCGTAGGCGGGCGGCCGGAGGTGGGCGGCCATGAGGAGCCGCTGCGCGCGACCGCGATGGGGGCGGAAGGGCTCGAGGAGCTCGAGCATGCGCTCGTCCGTGCCCCGCGGCTCGCGCGCGAGCGCCCATGCGACGACGTTCGGCACGTGGTAGTCGCCGACCGAGACCGCGTCGGCGTCGCCGAGGGCGAGCCGGGCGACCTCGGCCACGGTCCACGGTCCGATGCCGCGGAGCGAGCCGATCCGCGCGTTCGCCTCCTCGAGCGGCAGGCCCGCGGCCTCGTCGAGCCAGGCGGCTCTGGCGCAGACCGAGCGCAGGACCTCGGCTCGCTTCCGTTCGACGCCGAACGGGTGGAAGCGCTCGTATGGGAGCGAAGCGACCCGCTCCGGGTCGGGGGGCAGGGTGAGATCACCTGGCCCGGGAGCGGGCTCGCCGAGCTCGATCGCGAGACGTCGGTACGCACGTCGGGCCTCGGGTCCCGTGACCTTCTGCTCGAGGACGACCGGGATCAGCCGCTCGGCGACGAGCCCGGTCGTGGGGATCCGCAACCCCGTGAGCCGCCGATGGAGGTCCCGGACGAGGCCCGCGGGCGGATCGAACCCGCCGGGATCGTCCAGCGCGCCGCACCAGGCCGGCGCGCGCTCGAGCAGCCAGTCGGCGCCAGGACCCCACGCGTGCGCCTCGATGCCCTCCGCGCCCTCGAGCAGCTGGACGGTCACGGGTCCGCCCGGCGTCCGAGAGGCGCGCCAGACCTCACCTCGTCCTGCGCGCATCGTCGGATCACCCGTCCCGCGCCGGAGCGGTCCGAGCGTGAGCGCCAGATCGATCCGCGATGGCGTGCGAACGAGCCGAGATGGCATGCTCCGCAGGCTACCCGGGACGTGGAGGATCGGAGGAGCGCGATGGTCAGGCGGTTGATCTCGTCCGGCTCGCCGTTCGAGTCGGTGATCGGGTTCTCACGCGCCGTGGTCGACGGCCACCACGTCGCGGTGGCCGGGACGGCGCCCGTGATGCCCGAGGATGGCGAGCCGCCTCCCGACGCGTACGGGCAGGCGAGGCGATGTCTCGAGATCGTGGTCGCGGCCCTCGCGCAGGCGGGTGCCGGGCCCGAGCACGTCGTCCGGACGCGGACCTTCCTCACCCGGGTCGAGGACTGGGAGCCGGTCGGTCGAGCGCACGGCGAGGTCTTCAGCGACATCCGACCCGCGAGCACGATGGTCGTCGTGCGCGGGTTCCTCGATCCCCGATGGCTCGTCGAGATCGAGGCCGACGCGATCGTCCCCGAGGGACCGCATCCGGCGTGAAACCACCGAGGGCCGGCGCGAACGCCGGCCCTCGGTGGATCGCACCCCGTGATCGGTCACATGTCGAAGTACATGTAGAACTCGTGCGGGTGCGGGCGCAGGCGCACCTGGTCGAGCTCGTGGAGGCGCTTGTACTCGATCCAGGTGTCGATGACGTCCTGCGTGAACACCCCGCCCTCGAGGAGCCACTGGTGGTCGGCCTCGAGGTTGTCGAGGACCTCCTCGAGCGAGCCCGGCACCTGCTTCACGAGCGCCTTCTCCTCGGGCGGCAGGTCGTAGAGATCCTTGTCCATGGGCTCGGGCGGTTCGATCTTGTTCTTCACACCGTCGAGGCCCGCCATGAGCATCGCGGCGAACGCGAGGTACGGGTTGCACGTCGGGTCGGGCGTCCGGAACTCGAGGCGCTTGGCCGCGGGGCTCTTGTAGAACATCGGGATCCGGATGCAGGCACTCCGGTTCCGCTGCGAGTACACCAGGTTGATCGGCGCCTCGTAGCCGGGAACCAGCCGCCGGTACGAGTTCGTGGTCGGGTTCGTGAACGCGAGCAACGACGGGGCGTGCGCGAGCAGCCCGCCGATGTACCAGCGCCCCATGTCGCTGATGCCCGCGTAGCCGACCTCGTCCCAGAACAGGTTCTCGCCCTCGCTCCACAGGCTCTGGTGCGTGTGCATGCCCGATCCGTTGTCCATGAAGATCGGCTTCGGCATGAAGGTCACGGTCTTGCCGGCCTGCCACGCCGTGTTCTTGACGACGTACTTGTACGTCATGACGTTGTCGGCGGTGGCGAGCAGCGTGCCGTAGCGCATGTCGATCTCGGCCTGACCGGCGGTCCCGACCTCGTGGTGGTGGACCTCGATCTGGATCCCGACCTTCTGCAGGTTCAGCACCATCTCGCTCCGAAGGTCCTGGTAGTGGTCCATCGGCGCGAGGGGGAAGTACCCCTCCTTGTACCGGGGCTTGTATCCGCGGTTCGGCTCGCCGCCCAGCTCGCGCTCGCGGCCCGAGTTCCACACGCCCTCGATCGCGTCGATGTGGTAGTAGCCCTCGAACTGGTTCTGATCGAACCGGATCGAGTCGAAGATGTAGAACTCGGCCTCCGGTCCCCAGTACGACGTGTCCGCGATGCCGGTCTGCTTGAGGTAGAGCTCGGCCTTGCGCGCGATGTAGCGGGGGTCGCGTGTGTACATCTCGCCGGTGACCGGGTCCTTCACGAAGCAGTGCAGGTTCAGCGTCGGGTGCTTCGTGAACGGGTCCATGTAGGCCGTGCTCGCATCCGGTACCAGGAGCATGTCCGACTCCTGGATCTCCTGGAACCCGCGGATCGATGATCCGTCGAACCCGAGCCCGTCCTCGAAACTGTCCTCGGTGAGCTCGGCCACCGGGATCGAGAAGTGCTGCATCAGCCCCGGCAGGTCGGAGAACCGCAGGTCGACGATCTCGACCCCTTCGCTCTTCGCCATGGCCAGGACATCCTTCGGCGTGGTCACCTCGGCGTCTCCCCCTTCCGTCTCGCGCTCGATCGGCAAAGGGTAGGCGCACGTTCGGGAGAGGAGGTTTCCGGAGCGTTAACTCTCGGTTACCTCCTCCGCGAGCGAGATCGGCGAGCCCGAAACCACGCACGCCGCCGGTCCTGGCTCGGCGCCCTAAGGCATGCCCAGGCGGGGCAGGGGTCCAACGGGCCTGGTCCGGCCGGCGGCCGGGCGGGAGACTCGGGCCTCCGCCGAACCCGTTCGGGTCGCGAGAGGTGGAGGTGACGGAGATGACGACGACCGTGGTGATCGCCCAGAGCGCCGATGACGCCCTGCGCGAGAGGCTGATGGTCACTCCTCGGGCCCTCGCCGCCCTGGAGCGTCAGGCCCGGCGTGAAGATATGACCCTCGGCGAGCTCGTCGGCTGCGCGCTGGAGAAGATCGCGTCGCAGCTCCTCATCGAGGAGTCCGTCTTGTCGATCCAGCTCGGCTCCCCGTGCGATCCCGACTCCCTGCTGGTCGAGCGCGGGTTCGACATCGGGGCCGGGGACGCGTAGAGGGCAGGCTTCGCCCTCCTCCGCGTCGGCAGCCCGGTAGCAACGCGTGGCCCCGCCCGGCGTTCTCGGCCGGCGATACCCTTTGCCGGATGGACGTCGTCCTCGGGTTCTTCGCCACGCTCGGGGTCTCGACGGCCGCCGGCCTGAACGCCTATCTCCCGCTGCTCCTGCTGGGGATCCTGTCTCGGTCCACCGACCTGGTTCAGCTGACCTCGCCGTGGGTCCGGCTCGAGGAGCCGTGGGTCCTCGGCCTGGTCGGGGCGGTCGCCGTGCTGGACTTCGTCGGCGACAAGGTCCCGGTCGTGGATCACGTCCTGCACTCGGTCGGCCTGGTCATCGCGCCGGTGGCCGGTGCGATCGCGGCGCTGGCGACCGCCGGCGCGGTCGACGTGAACCCTGGGGTCGCGATGGTCGTCGGTGTCGTCGCAGCGCTCGCCACGCACGGGGGAAGGACGGCAGCGCGGCCCGTCTCGACGGTCGCGATGGGCGGGACCGCGACCCCCATCGTGAGCCTGGCCGAGGACGGGACCTCGGCGACGCTCACGATCCTTGCCTTCGTGGCCCCCGTGCTCGCGTTCCTGGCCGTCGTCGGGATCGCCGCCCTGCTGGTCTGGGGCGTGCGTCGATGGCGAGCACTGGGTCGGCGCCTCGGGACGAGCAGCCGATGAATGGCCGAGTGGCTCGGCGCCGGCGTCGCTACGTGCGGGACTTCGAGCCGAAGAGCTTCACGTAGAGGAACACGAGAACCACGGCAACGATGATCGAGCCGATCCAGGCGATCCCATCGTTGTTCGGGAAGACCGCGTTCCACAGGTACCCGCCGATGATGGCGGCGACGATGCCGAGGATGATGGTGACGAGGATGCTCATGCTCTGCCGTCCGGGAACGAGCAGACGGCCCACCAGACCGATGATCGCGCCCGCGATCACGTAGATGACGACGTCTCCAACCCCGATGTCTGCAGCGATCATGGGACCTCCTTTGCCGGGTGGCGCAACTCTATGCTCTCGACCACTCGTTACGCTGCGGTCGGTCCGAGGGGTTCGGGTGCCAGTCGCGGGCCGGCATCGGCGACCCCTATGTGTCGGCCGCGCGGTAGCCGACACCCCGGACGGTCTCGACGAGGGACTCGTGCTCCGGACCAAGCTTGGCGCGAAGTCGCCGGACATGGACGTCGACCGTGCGGGTTCCGCCGTAGAAGTCGTAGCCCCAGACCTCGCGGAGCAGCGTCGGCCGCGTGAACACGCGGCCCGGACGCTCGGCGAGGTACCGGAGGAGCTCGAACTCCTTGTAGGTGAGATCGAGCGGCCGGCCGCCCACGGTCACCGCGTACGAGTCGACGTCGAGCACGAGCGGGCCGAGGCGCACGATGCTCCCCTCGGCCCCGCCCGTGCGGCGGCGGAGCATCCCGAGGCGGATCCGGATCTCGGCCTCCGGGGCGCCCGGGTACAGGAGGTCGTCGGCGAGGGTCTCCCACGGGAAGCGCTCGAGATCGCGACGCTCGACGACGACCACGGCCGGCGCGTCCGGCCGGCGCTCGCGGATCGCGCGGAGCACCGCGTGGCCCTGCCCGGGGTTCTCGGCCGCGTCGACGAGGACGACGTCGGGGCGAAGGGCCAGCACGTCGCCGACGGCCGCGACCGACAGGTGCTCGGTCTTGAGGTCGAGCAGGAGCGCGCCGAAGGCGGGAAGGACCTCGTCGGGTCGCCGGTCCGAGAGCAGCACGATCAGGGCCATGGGGTCGCTCAAGGGTACTGGGTCGGCATCTCCGCCGGTACCCTTGACCTGCGATGACACCCAAGGTCCGGGTCCGGTTGTTCGCTGCCCTCCGCGACGAGGCGGGCGCGCCCGTCGTCGAGGCCGAGGGCGCGACCGCCGGCGAGGTCGTCGACGCGCTCGCCGAGTGCTTCGGAGCGCGGTTCGCGAAGATCGCCTCCGTGGGGCAGGTGGTCGTGAACGGCGAGCGAGCCTCGCGCGACACGGTGCTCGTCGAGGGCGACGAGCTCGCGGTCCTGCCTCCGGTCTCGGGCGGCTGAGGAGCACCTGGCCCGAGCGCCGGTTCCGAGGAGTCCTGGGATACTCGGGCGCACGCCCCCATGCGCTTCCGCGACGTCCTCCTCATCGTGAACCCGGTCGCCCGGACCGTCTCGAAGCCGACCCTGGCCGTGATCGAGAAGGCGCTCTCGGCGGATTTCCGTCTCGAGGTCGCCGAGACGAAGCAGCGCGGGCACGCGAGCGAGCTCGGCGCGCAGGCCGTGGCCGACGGCGTGGACCTGGTGATCGTGTTCTCGGGCGACGGGACGATCAACGAGGTCGTGAACGCGCTCGCCGGGACCGAGACCGCGCTCGGCGCCCTGCCGGGCGGGGCGACGAACATCCTCGTGCGGGCGCTCGACCTACCGCTCGACCCCGTCGAGGCCACGGGCATCCTCATCGCGAAGGCCCTCGACGACCACGCCGAGCGCCTGCACCTGGGCCGCGCCGACGGCCGCTACTTCGCGGTGAACTGCGGGGCCGGAGTGGACGCGGCCGCGATGCGGCGCCTCGATAGGAAGTTCCCCAAGACGAAGTCGACCTTCGACCGCGCCGCCTTCCGAGCCGTCGCGCGCGAGCTCCTGGTCGGCTACGCGGGTCGGCGTCCCGACCTCGTCGTCCAGGTGGACGAGCGTGATCCGGTTCCGTCGCTCTCGGTGATGGTCGGGCGCACCGACCCGTACACGTACTTCCGCGACCGCGGGATCCGCATGACGCCGGAGGCCTCGCTCGACGAGGGGCTCGACGTGCTCTCGGTCCGCAAGCTGCGGCGCCGGAGCGTGCCGCGGATCGCGTGGCAGGTGTTCGGCTCGGCACGGCACGTACAGGGGCGGGACATCGACTACTGGCACGACGCCAGCCGCGTGCGGGTCAAGTCCAACACGCCGTTCCCGGTCCAGGTCGACGGCGACGTCCTCCGCGAGCGCACGCACCTCGAGGTGAAGCTCGCGCGCGACGCGCTCTGGGTGGTTGCTTAGTCGGTGGGTGCGTCGGCCGCGATGTCTACGACCCGAACCGCGGCCTCGCGCTGATGGATCCCGCACTCCCACTTCGAGAGACCGGCCCAGCGGCCGGCCCGCTCGGGCTCGCCTTCGAACCGCGTGCGCGTGCACGGCGCGCACCCGATCGAGGCGTACCCGAGGTCGTAGAGCGGGTTCGAGGGCAGGTCGTTCTCCTTCAGGTATGCCCACGTGTCTCGGCGGGTCCAGTTCGCGACCGGGTTGATCTTCAGCATCGGACGGCCCGGTTCGAGCTCGTAGCGGTCGAGGATCGGCGCGTTCGCCCGGGTGGGGGAGGAGTCTCGGCGGAAGGCGGTGACCCACGCGTCGAGCTTCTGGAGCGCGTCGAACATCGGGCGGACCTTGTTGATCTCGCAGCACAGGGCCGGGTCGCGCTCGTACAGGCGCTCGCCGAACGTGGCCGTCTGTTGCTCGACGGTGTAGGCGCCGACCAGGTCGGTGACGGTGATCCCGAGCCGCTCGGCCAGCTGTTCCTTGAACGCGAGGGTCTCGGCGAAGTGGAAGCCGGTCTCGAGGAACAGGACCTCGACGTCGGGCCGGATCAGGGAGGCCATGTGCATGATGCACGTCCCCTCCGCCTGGAAGGCCGAGGCGAGCGCGATCCGCTCGATCCCCGAGTCCTCGAGCGCCCAGCGGACGATCGCCTGTGCGGGAGCGGTCTCGAAGCGCTGATTGAGCGCGGCGATCTCGTGGTCGGGGATGAGGGTGTGCATGGAGGCACCCTTCGCTCGGGGGCCCGGGCAGCATACCGCGGTCGCGCGGACGGGGCTCACGGCCGCCGGCCGTCGGTATCCTGGGTCGGAACCATCCACGAACCTCGACGGAAGGACCCGACCCATGACCACGAACGACACCATCGCGCCCCACGGCGGGAAGCTCGTGAACCTGCTCGCGGAGGGCGCCCAGGCTGAGACGCTCGCGCAGGAAGCCGTGAACCTGCCCAAGATCGTCGTGAACCCGCGCGAGCTCTCGGACCTCGAGATGCTCACGGTGGGTGCCCTCTCGCCGCTCACCGGGTTCCAGGGCGAGCGCGACTACCACTCGATCCTCGAGACGATGCACCTGGTGGACGGGCTCGCGTGGGCGATCCCGGTCACGCTCTCGCTCGACGAGGAGGAGGTCAAGCGGATCGGCGGCGCCGAGGCCGTGGCGCTCCTCGCGGAGGTGGGGGGCGAGCCCCTCGCGATCCTGGACGTCGCCGAGATCTACCAGCGCGACCGGCAGAAGGAGGCGCTCGGCGTCTTCCGTACCGAGGATCTCGAGCACCCCGGCGTGAAGGCGCTCCACGAGGCCGGCGACTTCTGCCTCGCGGGTCCCGTCCGCTCGATCCGGCTCCCCGAGCACGACGACTTCCTGGCGTACCGCCGCACGCCGGCGGAGACGAGGGCCGCCTTCCGCGAGCGCGGGTGGCGCACCGTCGTCGGCTTCCAGACCCGCAACCCGATCCACCGTGCACACGAGTACATCCAGAAGTGCGCGCTCGAGATCGTCGACGGCCTGCTCGTGCACCCGCTCATGGGAGCGACGAAGGGTGACGACGTCCCGGCCGATGTGCGCATGGACTGTTATGAGGCGCTGTTCGAGGGCTACTACCCGAAGGACCGCGCGATGATCAGCATCTTCCCTGCCGCGATGCGCTACGCAGGTCCCCGTGAAGCGATCTGGCACGCGATCGCCCGCAAGAACTACGGCTGCACGCACTTCATCGTCGGCCGCGACCACGCGGGCGTCGGCAGCTACTACGGGACGTACGACGCACAGAAGATCTTCGAGGAGTTCGATCCGGGCGAGCTCGGCATCACGCCGCTCATGTTCGAGCACTCGTTCTGGTGCAACTCGTGCGAGGGCATGGCCTCGCCGAAGACCTGCCCCCACGGCGAGGAGACGCGGGTCTCGCTCTCGGGCACGAAGGTGCGCGAGATGCTCCGCGCGGGTGAGCGCCCGCCGATCGAGTTCTCGAGGCCCGAGGTCGCCGACATCCTCATCTCGGCGATGAAGGAGTAGGAGCCGCCCGGCGTTTGCGCTGCTCGTCGGGGGGTTGGTAGCCTTCGGGCAGCCTGTGAGACGGGGACGGACGACCGGAGGAGGCCGCACGACCGCTCCCAGGGGGCCCCGCAGATCCGCGCTCGCCCTGGCCCTTGCGGCCGGGCTCCTCGTCGTCACCGCGAGCTCGACGCTGCCGGCTGCCGCCGGCACGAAAGAGCAGCTCGACGACGCGAAGCGAGAGCTCGCGAAGGTTCAGGCTGAGCTCTCGGCGGCGACCGCCGAGTGGCAGGCGGCCGAGCGCGACCTCCAGCTCACCAAGCACGAGGTCACCCTGACGCGAGAGGCCATCGACCGGCTCGAGCGGAGCGTCGAGCGCATCCAGAACCGGCTCGAGCGCCGCGCGGTCGTCGCCTTCCAGGACGGGCCCGGGAGCACGCTCGACCTGCTCCTGTCCTCGGAGTCGTTCGCCGACTTCTCGGCGCGGCTCGAGTTCCTCGGCAGCATCACGCAGGCGGACTCGGATCTCATCGTCGAGCGCGACGTCGCGGAGGAGGAGCTCCGCCGAGAGCGTGACGACCTGCTCGGGCTCGAGGAGCGCCAGCAGGAGGAGGCCGCCACCCTCGCGTCCGCCCGTGGCAAGATCCAGGACGCGTTCGCTCGGATCGGCGCCAAGGTGGCCGAGCTCACGGCGAAGTACCGGGAGGAGCTCGCGGCGAGCAAGGAGCTCCAGGTCCTCGGCCAGAGTCCCGACCCGAACTCGCCGATCCAGGTGTGCCCGGTCGCCGGCCCGAACTCGTTCGTGGATTCGTTCGGCTGGCCTCGGGTCGGCCACACCCACCAGGGGATCGACCTGATCGCGCCGTTCGGGACGCCCGTCGTCGCGGCCCACCCGGGCGTGGTCTCACACAGCTCGAGCTCGAGCGGCGGGATCCAGGCCTACGTCCGGGCGCCGAGCGGGACCTACACGTTCTACGCGCACCTCTCGAGCTACAGCTCCGCCTCCGGGAGCGTCGGGGCGGGAACGGTGATCGGGTACGTCGGGAGCACCGGGAACGCCGGCTCGACGAACCACCTCCACTTCGAGTACCACCCCGGAGGCGGCGCCGCGATCAACCCGTACTCGATGCTCGTGGCCGTCTGCTGAGTGCTCGGGCGCCGAGCGCGATACCATCGCCCCGACCGTTCGGCCGAAGGAGAGCCGTGAGCGAGCAGGGCAACCGTCGCATCGATCGCATCCGGCAGCCGGCGTTCGTGGCGGGCCTCGAGGAGCTGCCCCTCGACGAGCTCCGGGTGCGCCGCGACGATTGCCTCGCCGAACGCGAGTACCTGTCGTTCCTCCGCAGGCTCGTCCAAGGCCGGGCAGAGATCCTCGCGGCCGAGATCCAGCGGCGGGGCGGCGACGGCCCGGCAGGCTCGCTCGTGGATGCGCTCGGGACGATCCTCGGGGGCGAGGGCCAGGGGCCCTCGCGGGGCGAGGCCGTGAAGGTCGGCCTTCCCGAGGAGGAGATGCTTCTCGCGCGCCGGCGGATCGAGCGGCTCGTCTCCGACGTCGCGATCTCCGATCCCGGGCGCCTCGAGGACGAGCGCCTCGCCGAGGCGGCCGACCTGCTCGTCGCCGAGGAGCACGAGGTCTCTCAGGCCCGGGCCTCGGTGATCGAGGTGCTGGACCGCCTCCAGGAGGAGCTGAAGCGGCGGTACAAGGACGACCCCTCGCTCGTCCTGACGTAGGCCTGGTGAGGTCGGCCGGCCGGGGGGACCGGTCGGCGCCGTTCCGCCCAGGGGGTCCGTCCTCCGGGGGATGAACGGGGCGGAACCCACGTTGGGCCTGACGGCCTATGGAATCCGGCCGACGCACGCGTAACGCTGTTCCCACACCGGGTCCGACCGGTGGGATAGGCTGCGGCCCCGATGAAGGAACTCGATCTCGGCGCGGTGCCCGGGTGGTCCACCGACCCGGAGCTCCCCGCGGTGCACGAACAGCTCATCGTCTTCGCGCGCGAGCTGGGTGAGCTGTACCGGCTCGAGCGGGCGAGGAGCGCCGAGCTCGAGCGGGTCCTCGCGAGCCTCCAGGACACCTACATCGCCACGATGAAGAGCCTCGCGCAGGTGATCGAGGCGAAGGACGTCACCACCCGCGGGCACCTCGACCGTACGCAGACGTACGGGCTCGCGCTCGCCCGGCGGGTCGATCCCGAGCTCGCGACGGAGGAGCTCGGCTACGGGTTCTTCCTGCACGACATCGGCAAGGTCGGCATCCCCGAGCAGATCTTGTGCAAGCGGGGCCCGCTCTCCGACGACGAGTGGACCGTCATGCGCACGCACCCGGTCATCGGGGCCCAGATCGTCACCCCCATCGCGTTCCTCCAGGGCGCCGTTCAGCTCGTCCGCCATCATCACGAGCGGTTCGACGGCACCGGCTACCCGGACGGGCTCCGGGGCGAGGACATCCCCCTCGCGGCGCGGGTCTTCTCGGTCGCCGACTCGTTCGACGCGATGACGAGCGACCGGCCCTACCGCGGGGCGATGGGGATCGAGCGCGCGCTCCTCGAGGTCGAGGGCGGCGCCGGCACGCAGTTCGATCCCGACGTCGTGCGGATCTTCGTCCAGATGATGCAGGACGACCCGCCCCTCTTCCACGAGGACGAGGGATACGACCTCGAGCACGCCGGCTAGCGAGGCGCCCCGACCCGCGGACGCCCGCGGTGCCGATCCCCCCCGATAGGCTGAGCGCCGTGGCGAACGCCGAACCGCTCGTCCGTGTCGTGCGCTCGGGGCTCGAGGAATCCGTCCACCTCGGCCACGTGGCGGTCTGCGACGCCGAGGGCCGTCTGGTGGCTCGGCTCGGCGATCCCGGCAGGCCGGTCTTCCTGCGCTCCTCGACGAAGCCGCTGCAGGCCGCCGTCTCGCTGTCGCTGCTCGGCGAGGATCTTCCCGATCGGCTGGTGTCCGCGCTCTGCGGCTCGCACAACGGGGAGCCGATCCACGTCGCGGCGGCTCGAGCGATCCTGCGCGGAGCCGGGCTCGGCGTCTCGGCGCTCCGGTGCCCGCCGGCGCTCCCGTCGGACCGAGCGGCGCTGCTGACGGCGACACGTCGGCAGCGCATCCTGCACAACTGCTCGGGCAAGCACGCCGGCATGGCGGCCGCGAGCGCTCGGGCCGGGCTCGAGGTGCGCACGTACCCGGAACCGGCCCACCCGCTCCAGCGACGCGTGCTCTCGGCGGTCCGTCGCGGCACGGGGCAGGCTCGGATCCACGTCGGGGTCGACGGGTGCGGCGTGCCCGTCCACGGCGTCCCGCTCGCGGCGGCCGCGATCCTCTACGCGCGCCTCGGCCGCCCGGATCGGTTCGGGCGCCTGGCTCCGTTCGTCGAGCGCGCGACCGGTGCGATGCGCGCCGAGCCGTACATGGTCGCCGGGCGCGACCGCACCGATACCGCGGTGATGGCCGAGGTCCCCGGCATCGTCGTGAAGGTCGGTGCGGAGGGCCTGCACTGCGCCTCGGTGCCGGCGCTCGGGCTCGGTGTGGCGGTGAAGGTCGCCGACGGCGGCGAGCGTGCCTCGGGCCCGGCGCTGATCCGTGCGCTGCGGCTGCTCGACGTGATCGACGACGAGCGACTCGACCGACTGGACCGCTTCGCCCGCCGCCCGGTGACCGGCGGCGGGCGGCGCGTCGGCGAGGTCGTCGCGATGTTCGATCTCCGTCGGCGCTGAGAGCCTCGCCGCGGGTCGACGTCCATGCCGACCGGCATCGTTCGGGGTCGCCTCCCGTACCATCGAGCCGTGGTCAGCCAGCCCGGGGATGGTTCCGCGAACGGTCGACGTTTGCGTGTCGCCGTGGTGAGCCTGCACACGTCGCCGCTCGATCAGCCCGGCACGGGCGACTCGGGGGGGATGAACGTCTACGTGCGTGCCGCGGCCGAGCGTCTCGCGCTCCGCGGCGTCGACGTGGACGTGTTCACGCGGCGGCGAGCTCCCGACGTCGCCGAGGTCGAGGAGTTCGCTCCCGGTGCGCAGATCGTCCACGTGACCGCCGGTCCGCGCGAGCCCCTGCCGAAGGAGGACCTCCCGCCCTTCCTGCCGGACTTCCTCGACGGCGTGCTGCGCAGAGCCGAGGCCGTCGGCGGGTACGACCTCGTGCACACGCACTACTGGCTCTCGGGCTGGGTGGGCGCCGAGGCGAAGTCGGCGCTCGGCGTCCCGCTCGTCGCGTCGTTCCACACCCTCGGCAAGGTGAAGAACTACTCGCTCGCTCGCGGCGAGGTGTCGGAGCCCACGGATCGCGTCCGCGGCGAGGAAGCCGTGGTCGCGGTCGCGGACCGCGTGATGGCCGCGACGCCGGCCGAGGCCGCCCAGCTGGTCGGGCTGTACGGAGCGGATCCGCGTCGCATCCGGCTCGTGCCGCCCGGTGTCGACCACGGTCTCTTCTGTCCGCGGCCGAGGGAGCGGGCGCTCGCCACGCTGCATCTCACCGGGATCCGACTCCTGCTGTTCGTCGGCCGCCTCCAGCCGCACAAGGGTCCCGACGTCGCCGTCCGCGCACTCGCCGAAGCGCTGGCCCGCGACCCCGCCGGGACCGAGGACGTGATGCTCGCGATCGTCGGCGGCCCGAGCGGCACCGGTCACGGGGCCGAGGTCGCACGTCTGATGGATCTCGCGGGAGCCCTCGGCGTCGAGGAGCGCGTGATGCTCTTCCCTCCGCAGCCCCAGGTCCGGCTCGCGGGGTTCTACGCGGCCGCCGAGGTCGTGCTCGTGCCCTCACGCTCCGAGTCGTTCGGCCTGGTCGCGCTCGAGGCCCAGGCCTGTGGCGTCCCCGTGGTCGCGGCCGCCGTCGGGGGCCTCCGGTACGTGGTCGACGACGGGGTGAGCGGGCACCTCGTCGAGGGACACGACCCCGCCGATCACGCGGAGCGGATCCTGCGCATCCTCGCGGACCCAGCGGCCGCCTGTCGGATGGGTGAGGCCGGCGTCGAGCGCTCGCTGCGGTTCTCGTGGGACTCGACGGCGGAAGGGATCCTGGCCGTCTACCGTGAGCTGCTCGACGAGACCACCACATGAAGGCTTGCGCCGCAACGTCTTCAGGCGATCTGTCGCGCGCTCGAGGTCTTCTTGTCACTCTTTGTTCCGAGCCCGCTACCAGCGCATTCATGCATCTACCAGCGGCTTCATCAGGTTGACCCCGTTCGTGCCCGCCGATACATTTCGCCTTGCTCCGAGCAGTCGGAGCGGCTGAGTCAGGGAACCGAAGCGGGGACCCCTGGGAAAGCCGTAAGGCGAACTGGGCGCACCTGGTCGTACGGTTGGGAAGGCCAACTAGCTGTGCGGGCGGGGAGGCTCGGAACGCCCCAAAGCCCAACGAAAGGGTCTACCGCCAGGAAACCAAGACAGCTGCGGTAGGTTGCTCGGAGCACCTGAGCCCGAGGGGCTGAGGGTGACTGGAGGCTTCGGCTTCCGGTGAGCCCGAGGTCCCTCGGGTTCTTTTCTATGCCCCTTCGTCTATCCCCGTTCGGCATCCCGTGGAGTGCCCGGCTTGTTCTCCGTGCGCCGCAGCCGGTACCGTTGCTCGACGTGACCTCCGCCGACCAGACGCACGCGAAGCGCGACCTGATCGTCGAGGTGGCGATGCGCCACTTCGCCGAGCACGGGTACCGGGGTGCGCGGGTCGAGGACATCGCCGCCGAGGTCGGGGTCGCCAAGGGCACCGTCTTCCTGCATTTCGGGAACAAGGAGGGGCTCTTCCTGGCCGCGTACGAGCGCGCCGTGCGAGAGATCCCCTCGTGGCTCGAGGCCCCGCCCGAAGTGGTCGAACAGGGGTTCTGGGCCGTCCTCGACTACTGGATCGAGGACACGGAAGAGCTCCTCGCCGAGGCGTGGGTGCCGAACCGCGTGGCCATGATCGGCCGGTACGACACCGGGCTCGGCCTGCGCCGACCGATCGATCGCTTCATGCGGAGCGAGGATCCGTACGGCACCCTGGAGTTCGTCGAGTTCGGGGTCCGCGGCGGCGAGATCCGCACCGACGTCGACGTCGAGATGATCGCCTCGATGCTCGACTGGCTCGCCGAGCGCTTCCAGGATGCGCTCGGCAGCGAGGAGCTCGACCCGGGCCTGGTGCACCGCAAGCCGTTCCGTCCCGAGCGCCGCGAGCGGCGGATCCGCGAGTTCCTCGAGGTCCTGCGTTCGGGGATCTCGGCTCACTGACCCGCCCCCCACCTGGCCGAACGACCCACCCGATGGCGTGGCCCCCTGATAGGTTCGGGGCCGTGAACGGCCCGTTGCTGCGAGCGCCGGTGTTGAAGCTCACGCAGGCTCGGTGGTTCCGGCGGCTCGCGGCCGGCCGGCTCGGCCGGTTCGTCGCCTCCCGCTTCGTGGCCGGGGAGCACCTCGACGACGCGATCCGGGTGGCGAAGGCGCTCGACGGGCAGAAGATCTCGGCGATCCTGGATCACCTCGGCGAGAACGTCACAGCGCCGGAGCACGCGGCGGAGGCGGTGGCCGCCTACGTGCGGGCGCTCGAGCGCATCAAGATCGAGCCGTTCCTCGACCTGTCCATCTCGGTGAAGCTCACGCAGCTCGGGCTCGATTTCTCGCACGAGCTGTGCGTGGCGAACATGGAGCGTGTGCTCGCGGCCGCGGGCGACGCCGACACGCTCGTGATGATCGACATGGAGGCGAGCGAGTACGTCGATCGCACCCTCCGCGTGTTCCACGAGCTCCGGACGAGACACGAACGTGTGGGCCTCGCGCTGCAGACGATGCTCCGGCGGACGGCTCGAGATGTCGAGGGCCTCCCGCCGCGCTCGGTGATCCGTCTCGTGAAGGGCGCGTACCTCGAGCCCGCCGAGGTCGCCTTCACGACCCGGCGCGAGGTCGACGCCTCCTTCGCCCAGCTGACGGCCACCCTCCTCGCGCGCGGCAGCGTGGTCCACGTTGCGACGCACGATCCGAAGCTCGTGGACGGCACGATCGCCTACGTCGAGCGGCGCGAGCTCCCGTGGACCCAGGTCGAGTTCCAGATGCTCCACGGCGTGCGCCGAGACCTGCAGAACCGGCTCGCGAGCCAGGGATACCCGGTCCGCGTCTACGTCCCATACGGGACGGAGTGGTACCCCTACCTGACTCGACGCATGGCCGAGCGGCCTGCGAACATGTGGTTCTTCGTCTCGAACCTGATCAGGTTCGGACGCTGACCCGAGCGGAGTAGGGGGACCGAACGCGATGACCGGACGGAAGGTGGCGTTCCTCGGCGGTGGGCGGATGGGGGAGGCCCTCGTCTCCGGGTTGATCCGCTCGGGCGGTCGTGGCGCCGACGAGATCATGGTGACGTGCCGGCGCGACGATCGGATCCGGGAGTTCCAGGAGCGCTACGGCGTGACGGCGACGCTCTCGAACCCCGACGCGGCCGGGTGGGCGGAGACGCTGGTGCTCATGGTCAAGCCTCAGGACATGGAGGCGCTGCTCGAGCAGATCGCGGGAAGCGTGCGACCGGAGCAAACGGTGATCAGCTTCGCGGCCGGGATCCGGACCTCCTTCGTGGAGAAGCACCTGCCCGACGGCATCCCGGTCGTGCGGGTGATGTCGAACGTGGCCGTGCTCGTCGACGAGGCGATGTCGGTGGTCTCGGCCGGTGCCCACGCCGAGGAGGCCAACCTCGAGATCGCCGAGGAGCTCCTCGGCTACGTCGGCCGGGTGATCCGGATCAAGGAGACGCATCAGGACGCGATCACCGCCACGAGCGGGTCGGGGCCGGCGTACTTCTTCCTGCTCGCCGAGGCGATGATCGAGGCGTGTATCCTGCTCGGCCTGTCGAGGGACGTCGCGACCGAGCTCATCATCCAGACGATGCTCGGGTCTGCGAAGATGCTCCGCGACACGGGCAAGCACCCGGTCGAGCTCCGCGAGATGGTCACATCGCCCGGCGGCACGACGATCGCGGCGATCCGCCACCTCGAGGAGGCCGGGGTGCGCGCCGCCTTCCTGAACGCGATCGACGCCGCACGGCACCGCAGCGCCGAGCTCGCGCAGGGCGGCGAGGAAGAGGACGACTGAGGACTGGGCACCGGGACGGGAGGAGATCGGGCATGGGCCGAGGAGATCGCGCGCGGGTGCGCTGGGCGCACGACCGCGAGCGCAAGAAGAAGGAAGCCGAGAAGCGCCAGGCTGCCGAGCGCGGCGCGGCCCGCAAGGCGGCCGCGAAGAAGTAGCGAAGGAGCGACCGCGATCTCGGGGCCGGGGCTCGTCCCCGGCCTCTCGGCGTCCCGGCGACCGCGGCCTAGGGCCTGCCGAGCCGCGTGCCGAGCACGCCGATCCCCTCGGCCTCGACCTCGATCTCGGCGCCCGGCCACAGGCGTTGGTCGAAGCGCTCGAGCTCGAACGGGCCCGACGCGAACGCCTCGCCGGCCTCGAGGCGCTCCTCGCGCGAGGCGAGGGCGACGTCGGCCAGGAGCGCGCGAGCGGTGCCGTTCAGGTTCCCCTTCGCCCACTCTCGCCCGTCGACCCGAACCGTCACGTACGTGGTCTGCGGGTCGATCTCATCCGGCGTGACGACGCAAGGACCGAGGGCGAGCGGACTGCCGTCCGTCGTGGGCGCGGGGTCGCCGGTCCCCGCGTGGGCCAGGAAGTCGCCGATGAGCGTGTAGCCGAAGACGACGCTCGGGACATCCTCGCGGGTGAGCGCATCCGGGACCGGCTTGCGGAGCACCGCCGCGATCTTCGGGCGGAACTCGAGCCACCCGGCGTCCGGGGGCCAGGCGACGACCTCGCCCGGGCCGCAGACGCGGCGAGCGCCCTCCACGGCGTCGGCGGACCGGAGCGCGGTGGGCACGAGCGGCGCCAGGAGGCGCGGCGCGTCGAGTACCTGGTCCGCCGCGTCGTCGCGCTCGAGGGCCGCTCGGGCGGCGTCGAGCACGGTGCCGCCGTTGCTCCTGACGAGGCGCTCCATCGTGGTCGGGTAGGCGGGGTGCCCGACGAGATCGGGCAGGTCGACCACCCGGCCCTCGAGGAGCGCCCCCAGTCGCCGGTGCCCTCCACGGTCGTAGGTCACGAGCCTCAAGGGACCCCGATGGTACGCCCGCGGGGGCGCCGAATCTCGATATCCGCGGGTCAGTTGGCCCGGTCTCGCCCCGGCCGTCCGACTTGGGACGAGCAGTGGGGCCCGGCTACCATAAGGGCTGGTCACGCGCGTCATTCCGACAGGAGGGACCCATGGCAGAGCAGGGATTCCGGATCACCTACGCCACCATGACGGCCGACAACGAGGAGCTGCACAAGCTCTACGACCAGGGCATCGAGGTCGCGAACTCGTGGCTGGGCCGCAAGCACCCCCTGTACGTGAACGGGGAGGCACGCGAGGGCAGCGAGTACAAGACCGCTCGGTCGCCGATCGACGGCCGCGTGATCGGCGAGTTCGCGGCCGGGACCCGTGAAGACGTCCGCGACGCGATCGCCGCGGCGAAGGAGGCCTTCCCGGCCTGGGCGAACCGCCCGTGGCAGGAGCGCGTCGCGATCATGCGTAAGGCGGCCGACATCATGTCCGAGCAGCGGAACGAGCTGTCGGCGCTCATGGCGATGGAGGTCGGCAAGAACCGCCTCGAGGCTCTGGGCGACGTCGAGGAGTCTGCGGACCTGATCCGCTGGAACGCGAACGAGGTCGAGAAGAACGACGGCTTCCGCAAGCCGATGCAATCGCTCGGCTCGCCCGGGGAGTACTACGACGTGCTCCGGCCGTTCGGCGTCTGGGCCGTCATCAGCCCCTTCAACTTCCCGATGGCCCTCGCGGCAGGCCCCTCGAGCGCCGCGCTCGTCGCCGGCAACTGCGTCGTGTTCAAGCCGGCGCACCTCGGCGTGTTCACCGGCCTGAAGCTCTACGAGATCTATATGGCGGCCGGCGTGCCGAAGGGCGTCTTCCACTTCCTGTCGGGCCCCGGCAGCGTGGTCGGCGACGAGATCGTGAACCACACGGACGTGGCCGGGATCACCTTCACGGGCTCGTACGACGTCGGGATGGGGATCTACAAGGGCTTCGCGAAGGACTACCCCAAGCCGGTCGTGTGCGAGATGGGCGGCAAGAACCCGGCGATCGTCAGCGACAAGGCGGACCTCGATAAGGCGACCGACGGCGTCCTGCGCTCGGCGTTCGGGTTCGGCGGACAGAAGTGCTCGGCGAACTCCCGCGTGTACGTGCACCGCAGCGTGCACGACGAGTTCGTCCGGTTGCTCAAGGAGAAGACCGAGAAGATCAAGGTCGGCAACCCGCTCGACAAGGACGTCTACCTCGGTCCGGTGATCGACGAGGGGGCCGTGGCGACGTTCGAGGAGGCGGCCGCGGAGGCGAAGAAGAACGGCACGGTCGTCACCGGCGGCGAGCGCCTCACCGACGGCGAGTTGGCGAAGGGCAACTTCGTGCAGCCCACCGTGGTCGAGGTGCCCGAGGACTCCTGGGTCTGGAAGAAGGAGCTGTTCGTGCCGTTCGTGACGGTCGCGCCGTACGACGATCTCGGCGACGCGATCGCGAAGGCGAACGACACGGAGTACGGCCTCACGGCCGGCTTCTACAGCGAGGACCGCGCCGAGATCGACACGTGGCTGAACTCGATCGAGGCCGGCGTGATCTACGTGAACCGCCGTGCCGGCGCGACGACGGGTGCGTGGCCGGGCGTGCAGCCGTTCGGCGGATGGAAGGGTTCGGGGACGACCGGCAAGGCCGGTGGTGGCCCTTACTACGTTCAGCAGTACCTCCGGGAGCAGTCGAGGACGGTGATCGAGGAGTGAGCACGATCGAGTACGACGACCTGGCGAACGCCGAGGCCCCGGCGCTCGTCACGGACATACCAGGGCCACAGGCGCAGGCTCGCGTCGAGCGGGACCGCAAGGTCACGAGCCCGTCGCTGCCGCGTGCCTACCCGTTCGCCCCGAAGCGCGGGGCGGGCTCCGTCGTCGAGGACGTCGACGGCAACCGTTTCCTCGATCTGAACGCGAGCATCGCCGTCACCTCGACGGGCCACTCGCACCCGAAGGTCGTCGAGGCGATCCAGCGGCAGGCGGCCGAGCTGATCCACTATTCGGCGAGCGACTTCTACCTGCCGATCTACTCGGACCTGTGCGAGGTGATGAACCGCATCTCGCCGATGAGCGAGCCGACGAGGACCTTCCTCACGAACTCCGGCACGGAGGCCGTCGAGGGGGCGCTGAAGCTCGCCCGGTACGCGACCGGACGGCAGTACGCGATCGCGTTCTACGGCGCGTTCCACGGGCGCTCGTACGGGGCGATCTCGCTCGGCGCGAGCAAGGCGAAGTACCGTGCCAACTTCGGCCCGCTCGTCCCCGGCACCTACCACTCGTTCTACGGTGATTTCGAGTACATCGAGAAGGTGCTGTTCAAGCACATGGTCTACCCGCAGGAGGTCGCGGCGATCTTCGTCGAGCCGGTCATGGGTGAGGGTGGCTACATCGTCCCGCCCGAGGGCTGGATGCGGTACCTGCGTGACCTGTGTGACGAACACGGCATCCTGCTCGTGGCCGACGAGGTCCAGAGCGGCATGGGCCGGACCGGCAAGATGTGGGCGATCGAGCACTTCGGCGTCGAGCCCGACATCCTGCTCTCGGGCAAGGGGATCGCGAGCGGCATGCCGCTCGGCGCGATCGTCGCGCGCGACGAGATCATGACGTCCTGGGAGGTCGGTGCGCACGGCTCCACGTACGGCGGCAATCCCTTGTGCTGCGCCGCAGCCCTCGCGACGATCGAGCTGATCGAGGGCGGGCTCATGGACAACGCCCGGCAGGTCGGCGACGTGTTCCTCGAGGGGCTGCGCGGTATCAAGGAGCGCTACCCCGAGCTGATCGTGGACGTCCGCGGCCTGGCGCTGATGATCGGCGTGGAGTTCGCCGACGGAGAGCGGCGGACGGCGGTCGAGCAAGCCGCGTTCCGGCGCGGGCTGCTCGTGCTCGGGTGCGGCGAGCAGGTTATCCGCATGGCGCCGCCGCTCGTCTTCCGAGAGGACCAGGTCAAGACCGCGCTCGACGTGCTCGAGGAGGCCGTCGCCGAGGTCGCGGGCTCGGGGACCCGGTAGGTGGCCTCGACCGTCGACGCGCTCACGATCGACTGCGCCGACCCGGCGCGCCTGGCGGAGTTCTGGGCTGCCGTCCTCGGCTACGAGATCGGCGGGATCGAGGAGGCCGACGTCTGGATCGAGGATCCGGCCGGCACGGGCTGGTCGCTCCTGTTCCAGGTCGTGCCCGAGGGCAAGTCGGTGAAGAACCGGCTCCACCTCGACCTGCGCTCCTCGGCGTCGATGGCGGCCGAGGTCGAGCGCGTGAAGGCGCTCGGCGCGACGGAGCTCCGGTACGTCGAGGAGCACGGCAGCTTCTGGACGGTGATGCTCGATCCCGAGGGCAACGAGTTCTGCGTGCTCCGGGGTCCGGAAGATGGGTGGATGCCCGATGAGTAGCAAGGTGACGACGATGAAGGACGCCGTCGCGGAGCTCGTTCACGACGGCGACACGGTGGCGATCGAGGGGTTCACGCACCTCATCTGCTTCGCCGCCGGCCACGAGATCATCCGGCAGCGTAAGCGCGATCTCACGCTCGCACGGATGACGCCGGACGTGATCTACGACCAGATGATCGGGGCCGGCGTCGCGAGGAAGCTGATCTTCTCGTGGCTCGGGAACCCCGGGGTCGGCTCGCTCCACGCGGTCCGGCGCCGGATCGAGGACCAGGACCCCGGCCCGCTCGAGATCGAGGAGTACTCGCACTTCGGCATGGTGTGCCGCTACGTCGCCGGCGCGTCGAACCTGCCGTTCTTCCCGATCCGCTCGTACTACGAGAGCGACATCCCCAGCGTGAACGCGAACATCCGCTGGATGACCTCTCCGTACGAGGACGCCACCGAGGTTGCCGTCGTCCCCCCGCTGAGGCCAGACGTCACGGTCGTCGCCTGCCAGCGCGCGACGAAGGACGGCGACGCGCAGATCTGGGGACTCCTCGGCTGCCAGAAGGAGGCGGCGTTCGCGGCGAAGCGGGTGATCGTCGTGTGCGAAGAGCTCGTCGACGAGTCGGTCGTCCGCCGAGACCCGAACCGGACGATCATCCCTGGCGTCGTCGTCGACGCGGTGGTCGAGCAGCCGTTCAGCTGCCACCCGTCGTTCGCGCAGGGCTACTACGACCGCGACAACGCCTTCTACCTGAAGTGGGACGAGATCGCGCGCGAGCCCGAGAGCTTCGACGCGTGGCTGAAGGAGTGGGTCTACGACCTCGAGACCCATGCCGACTACCTCGAGAAGATGGGGGCCGCCCACTGGGACGGCTTGAAGCCCGAGCCGGCGATGTCCGGCGAGGTGAACTACGGGAGGTACGCATGAGCGTCGCCGCGGACCTCGGCTACAGCAAGAACGAGATCATGATCGCGGCCTCAGCCCGCGGGCTGGCCGGCGTGCGGAACTGCTTCGTCGGCGTCGGACTGCCGAACATCGTGTGCAACCTCGCGCAACGGACCGTCGCCCCCGAGCTCCAGCTCGTGTACGAGTCGGGCGTGTTCGGCGCGCGGCCCGAGCGGTTGCCGCTGTCGATCGGCGACCCGACGCTCGTGTCCGGTTCGACCGCGGTCACTTCGATGTTCGAGCTCTTCGCCTACTACCTCCAGGCCGGTCTGATCGATGTCGCGTTCCTCGGGGGCGCGCAGATCGACCGGTTCGGGAACCTCAACACGACCGTGATCGGCGACTACGCGAAGCCGAAGGTGCGGCTCCCGGGCTCCGGAGGGGCGTGCGAGATCGCGATCCACGCCCGCCAGATCCTGGTGATCATGCGGCAGGCGCCTCGCTCGTTCGTCGAGAAGCTCCACTTCCGGACCTCGCCCGGCCACTCGGGCGATCCCGAGCACGACCGCGCGCGCGGCTGGTGGGGGAGCGGTCCGACGAGCGTCGTGACCGACCTCGGCACGTACGGGTTCGACGAGGCGACCGGCGAGATGACGCTCCTCACGATGCACCCGGGGGTCACGCTCGAGCAGGTGCGCGAGAGTATGGGCTGGGACCCGAAGATCGCCGAGGACCTCGGCGAGACGCCGGCACCGACGGTCGAGGAGCTCCGCCTGATCCGCGAGGAGCTCGATCCCGAGGGCGCCTACACGAAGTAGCGGGGGAGCCCGTGGCCGATCGACACATCGTCGCGATGGGGGGCGGGGGGTTCAGCGACGACGACCCGCTGCTCGACGACTACGTCCTCAGCCTCACCGGGAAGGAGCGCCCCCGGGTCGTCTTCATCCCGACCGCGAGCGGCGATGCCGCGTCCTACGTCGAGCGCTTCTACGCCGCGTTCACCCGCCGGTCGTGCGAGCCGAGCCATCTGTCCCTGTTCCAGCTGCCGTATCCAGCGATCGGCGAGATCGTGCGCTCGCACGACGTCGTGTACGTCGGCGGCGGGAGCACCGCGAACATGCTCGCCATCTGGCGCCTCCACGGCCTGGACGAGACGCTCCGTCAGGCCTGGGAGCGGGGGGTCGTGCTCGCCGGCATCAGCGCAGGTGCGCTGTGCTGGTTCGAGACCGGCGTGACGGACTCGCTCAGCCCCGAGCTCGTGCCGTGGCGGGACGGGCT
>JBLNAW010000272.1:0-5622 GCA_050259555.1 Solirubrobacterales bacterium | reverse complement strand
GCGACGATCGCGGCGGCGCCGAGGAGCAGCGTGACGCCGAGCATGAGCGCCCCGATCCGCATGATCTCGTGGGTGTCGCCCTTCGCGACGCCGTCGTTGATGATGTCCGCGTTCAGCGTCGGCAGGTACAGGTTCAGGGTCGCCTGGATCAGGAGCAGCGCTACCACCACGACGATCTGCCGCCGGTACGGGCGAAGGTACGTCGACAGCAGCCGCTTCATCGGTGGGTCGTCGGAGGCACGTCCCCACGATACGACCTGGCCGAGGTTCGTTGCGGTGCGGGCGAACCCGTCGTCTGCCACACTCGATCCCTGGCCGTGGCGGAGGGTGGAGGATGACCGAGCATCGGACCGAGACCGACTCGATGGGCGCGATCGAGGTGCCCGCGGACCGCTACTGGGGCGCCCAGACGCAGCGCTCCATCCACCACTTCTCGATCGGTTGGCTGAGCGCCGACCGTATGCCCGTCGAGATCGTCCGGGCCATGGGGGTCCTGAAGGAGGCGGCGGCCCTCGCGAACGTCGAGGGCGGGCGGCTCGACCCCGAGCTCGGCCGGCTGATCGTCGATGCCGCCGAGCGGGTGATCGCGGGTGAGCTCGACGAGCACTTCCCGCTGTTCGTCTGGCAGACGGGCTCGGGGACGCAGACGAACATGAACGCGAACGAGGTCATCTCGAACGTCGCGATCGAGGCGGCCGGCGGCGTGCTCGGATCGAAGACACCGGTGCACCCGAACGACCACGTGAACCTCTCGCAGTCCTCGAACGACACGTTCCCCACTGCGATGCACATCGCGGGGGCCACGGCGATCGTCCGGGACCTGCTGCCGAGCGTCCGTGAGCTCCGAGACGCGCTGGCCCGTCGCGCCCTCGAGTTCGAGGGCATCGTGAAGATCGGTCGGACGCACCTGCAGGACGCCGTGCCCCTCACGCTCGGACAGGAGTTCGGGGGGTACGTGGCGCAGCTCGACGCATGCATCCAGCGGATCGAGCAGGCGATGCCCGGCCTGTACGAGCTCGCGATCGGCGGGACCGCGGTCGGGACGGGCCTGAACGCACCGCCCGGCTTCGGGGCCGCGTGCGCCGCGAAGATCGCGGAGCTGACCGGCCTGCCGTTCGTCGATGCGCCCGATAAGTTCTCGGCCCTGGCGGCCCACGACGCGGTGGTGTTCATGAGCGGGGCGCTCGCGACGCTGGCGTCGGCGCTGATGAAGATCGCGAACGACGTCCGATGGCTCGGATCGGGCCCGAGGGCCGGTATCGGCGAGCTCCGACTGCCCGAGAACGAGCCCGGCTCCTCGATCATGCCGGGCAAGGTCAACCCCACGCAGTCCGAGGCGATGACGATGGTCGCGGTCCAGGTCCTCGGCAACGACACGGCGGTCAAGATCGCGGGCTCGCAGGGCAACTTCGAGCTGAACGTGTTCAAGCCGGTGATGATCCGGAACCTGCTGCACTCGACGCGGCTGCTCGCCGATGTGTGCCGCACGTTCCGCGAGTTCTGCGTCGAGGGCCTCGAGCCCGACCGCGAGCGCATCGCCGATCTCGTCGGCTCCTCGCTCATGCTCGTCACCGCGCTCAGCCCGAGGATCGGGTACGACCGCGCGGCCGAGATCGCGAAGAAGGCCCACCACGAGGGCACGACGCTGAAGGGAGCGGCGATGGCCCTCGGCTACCTCAGCGAAGCCGAGTACGACGAGCTCGTCGTGCCCGGCGACATGGTCTAGGGGCCGTCAGGCCGGAGCATTGACCGCGAGCCACGCCCGGAGGTTCGGCACGTTCGACCGCGCCTCGGCGCTGTGCTCGCACACACCGGGGCGCCCGCACTGCGAGTTGCCCTCCATCGTGTGGAAGTTGAACCGGCAGTTGGGGCAGAAGACGTCGAGCTCTGTGGGCAGGTAGGCGCACTCGCCCCACGAGCACCCGCGCTCTCCATCACCGGTCGCGAGATCGAACCCGCACCCGGGGCACTGCCGGAACGCCTCCCACGCCATCGCGCTGCCCTCAGTTCCGGAAGTCGCCGGTGACGTTGAGCTCGAGCATCGACTTCCCGTCGGCGCCCTGAACCGGCACGTACACGCCCATGTCGTGCCACCCGTCCATGCCCTCGTGCATCGAGAGCTCGAACGTGAGGACCGTGGACTCACCCGGTGCGAGCGTGCTCGCGCCGAGCGCGAACGGCCCGGGGCAGCAACCCTCGCGGACCTGCGCCTGCGGCTCACCGAGGGTGACCGGCGTCTGCCCGGTGTTCGTGAGCGTCCAGAACGGCCGCACCGCGATGCCGAGGGGGACCCGTCCCATCGCCCAGTCGGAGCCCTGCACGGTGATCCCGCCGGCCGCTGCGGAGCCGGAGGCGAACCCCGGCGTCTCGTAGACGGGCAGCCCCATGTCGTTCGTCTCGCCGGTGGGCTGGAGCGTGACGGTGTCGCTCTCGGCCGCTGCGGCCTGCTCGCCCGAGCCGCCGACGGCCGTGCTCCCGCCGCCGCCTCCGCCCGAGGTGACCAGCACTCCAACGATCCCCGCGACGAACACGACCGCCGCGATCACCGCGCCGATCACGGCGATATCGCTCTTCGAACCCTTGCGCGAACGTTGCCTCGTCGCCGTTGCCATGTCGTCCCCCTAACCGCTCGTGCCCATCATCGGGCCGCCGTACCGCGCGTCGATCCGACCGCTCATCATCTCCGGCCCCATGCCGGCGCCCATCATCCGGATCACCATCTGCGACTCGTCGATGCACACCTGGCACCCGGACGCGTGCGATTCCCACGCACCATCGGGGGTCACGAAACAATCTTCGAGGTTGCGGTGCCCCAGCATGGTCTGGCATCCGCAGTAGCAGGAGATCTGCGCGTACACCGCGGGGTTGGCCCTCGCGTGCTGGTAGTGCGCGACCGTGTCCATCGGCATGCCGTCCAGCGAGAACCCGGCCGTCGCGGCTCCGACCTGAACGGCCGGGACCTCGTCGCGAGCCGGACCCCCCCACATCATCTGGTGCGTTCCGTCGCGCAGGCTCATCGTCACGCCGACCGCTCCCGCGGCGACGATCAGCAGCACCGCGATCCCGAGCGCCGTGAGCACGGTGAGACCGACGCGCGTCGCGTCGGGCTCGGTCCGCGGCGCACCGCCTTCCGGTTCGGTCATCGCTCACCCACCTCCATGCCTCGATGCTCGGCCCGCGGTGTGGAGACGGTGTGGAGGTCGCATGCGCACGCGATGGAGCGTTCGCGGTCTTCGGGGTGCCGTCCGCGTACCATCGCGTGGACCGATCCGGTGGGGGCGTGGTGGCGCAGACGATCCTGGTCGTCGAGGACGAGGCGAAGATCCGCTCGCTGCTCCGCGGCTACCTCGAGCGCGCGGGGTTCTCCGTGCTCACGACCGCCAGCGGTGCGGAGGCGCTGACCCTCACCTCGACCGCCGTACCGGACCTCGTGGTGCTCGATCTTGGCCTGCCCGACGTGCCGGGGGAGGTGGTCGCACGCGAGATCCGCCGGTCGGGCCGGACCGCGATCCTGATCCTGACCGCCAAGGCGGGCGAGGAGGATCGCATCGCCGGCCTCGAGCTCGGCGCCGACGATTACGTCACCAAACCCTTCAGTCCGCAGGAGGTCGTCCTGCGCGTGCAGGCGATCCTGCGGCGGGCGGATCAGGGCGGCGGCCACTCGGCGGCTCGCTCCTTCGGCGACGGCGAGCTCGCGATCGACGAGGACCGGCACGAGGTCCACGTTCGAGGCGCCCCCGTCGAGCTCACGCCGAGCGAGTGGGCGCTGCTCGTCGCGCTCGCCGGTGCGCCGGGACGGGTCTACTCGCGCACCGAGCTGATCAACCGCACCCGAGGGTACGAGTTCGCGTCGGAGCGGGCGGTGGACAGCCACGTGAAGAACCTGCGCCGCAAGATCGAGCGCGACCCGCACGAGCCGCGGATCGTCGAGACCGTGCTCGGGACCGGCTACCGGTTGGGATTGCGACGTGACGACTAGAGGCCGGCGCCTGCGCTCGCCGCTCGGACTCCGGCTCGCGGCCGCGTTCATCACGGTGGCCGTGGTGGCGGTCGGCGTGTACGCGGTGCTCACGATCACCGCCACCCGCGCGCAGCTCGCCGACCTCATGCTCGAGGTCCATCACGACGACGCCGCTGCGGCCGCCGCGGCGGCGGCGAGAGCCTACGAGGTGGCGGGGAACTGGCACGACGCGGATCTCACCGGCGCGGTCGCGGTGGCCGCGCGCGGGCAGGCGACGCTCGCCCTGCGGGATGCGGGCGGCGCCGTGATCTCGGCGCCGGCCGAGGAGGCCGCCCAGATGCTCGAGCAGATGCACGGCATCGAGATCGTGGACATCCCACGGGGCGATCCCGTCGTCGCGCCCGTGCTGGTGGACGGCCAGAAGGTGGGGAGCGTGGTCCTGCGGTTCCCGGCGAGCCACCTCCCGGCCCCCGAGGCGCAGGTGCGCTCGGCGCTGTTCCGCACCGCGCTGTTCGGCGGCCTCATCGCCGTTGCCGTCGCGATCGGTATCGCGCTGTTCGTCGTCACGCGGGTGAGCGGGCCGCTCGTCCGGCTCACCGACGCCGCGACCGAGATGGAGAGCGGGAGCCGGGGGGTGCGGGTAGGGCTCGACGACGCTCCCGGAGAGCTCGGCGTGCTCGCCCTCGCGTTCGACCGGATGTCCGAGTCGGTGGAGCGGCAGGACGCCCTGCGTCGGCAGCTCGTCCGCGACGTCGCGCACGAGGTCCGCACGCCGCTCGCGATCCTGCGAGGCACCACCGAGGGGCTCGTGGACGGCGTGCTCGTGCCCGACGCCGAGACCCTGCGCTCGCTCCACGAGGAGGTGCTCCGGTTGACGGGCCTCGTCGGCGATCTCGACACGCTCGCGGCGGCCGATGCCGCGGTGCTCCGGCTCGACCTGCGGCCGGTCGACCTCGCCGAGGTGGCCGGCGCGGCGGTCGCGCTCGCGCGCGCGGCCGCGGCCGATGCCGAGCTCGAGCTCGAGACCGCCTTGGCGCGTGCCGAGGCGGAGGGCGATCCCGAGCGACTGCGCCAGGTCGTCGTGAACCTGCTCTCGAACGCGCTTCGGCACACGCCGGCCGGCGGCACGATCACGGTCCGCACCTCGGTCGACGGCGATGCGGCGCTCCTCGAGGTGCTCGACACCGGGCCGGGCATCGCCACCGAGGATCTGCCGCACCTGTTCGAGCGCTTCTTCCGCGGCTCCGGCTCCGAGACCGGTTCGGGGAGCGGGATCGGGCTCGCGGTCGCCGCCGAGCTCGTCGCCGCGCACGGCGGCACGATCGACGCCGCGAACCGTCCCGAGGGCGGCGCGGCGTTCACCGTGCGGTTGCCGGCCGCGTCGAAGGCGTAGCCGTCCGGCTTGACCTTCGCCATCGCGAGCAGGAACATGCGCCGACGCCGGCACGGAGGAGATCGATGATCGCGACGAGCGCCTACATGATCGTGTTCCGGATCCTGCACATCGGTGCGGGCGTGGCCTGGGGCGGCTCGGTGTTCCTCTTCGTCGTCTTGATCCAGCCGAGCGCGGCTGCGATCGGCCCCGCGGCGGGCCCGTTCGTGATGGAGCTGCTCGCCAAGCGCAAGCTCGTGTCGTGGCTCCTCTCGCTCGCGGGCACGAC
>JBLNAW010000271.1:0-5171 GCA_050259555.1 Solirubrobacterales bacterium | reverse complement strand
TCGGCCGTCATGTCGGACGCGTGGTGGGCGAGGCCGGGGCTCGTGGTTCGCGACGGGCGACTGCTCGTCGCCGGCCGCGACGCCGAGACGCTCGCGCGCGAGCACGGGACGCCGACGTTCGTCTACGACCTCGAGCGGGTGGGCGAGCAGGCGCGATCGCTCCTCGGCGCGTTCGAGCGCGCCGGCGCGACGTTCCGACTGCGGCTGGCGATCAAGGCGCAGCGCGATCCCGCGGTGCTCACGTACGTGCGCGCGCTCGGCACGGTCGGCGTCGACGCGTGCTCGCCTGGCGAGATCCGTCACGCACTCGAGCACGGGTGGTCGCCCGCCGAGGTCAGCTACACGGGCACGAACGTCTCCGAGCGCGACCTCGACGCGATCCTCGCGAGCGGCGTCCACGTGAACGTCGACCTCGTGACCCAGCTCGAGCGGTACGGTCGCCGAGCCCCGGGCACGAGGGTCGGCATCCGGGTGAACCCGCGCGTCGGCGCGGCGTCGGGGCCCGGACGCGCGCACCTGTACTCGGGCGCGCAACGCCCGTCGAAGTTCGGCGTCCTCGAGTCGCAGCTCGGCGCCGCGCTCGAGGTGGCGGCCCGATACGACCTGCGCCTCGACACCGTTCACTTCCACGTCGGCGATGGCTTCCGCACGGACGGCCTCGCGGCCTTCGAGCTCGCGGCCGAGCGCGTCGCCGCGATGGCGAAGGTCCTGCAGGACGCCGGTCATCCGCTCGCGGAGGTGAACGCCGGCGGCGGCCTCGGCGTGCCGCACGACGCCGAGGAGGACCCGCTCGACGTGGAGGCGTACGCCGAGGTGCTCGTGCGGCATCTCGGGCCGCTCGGCGCGACGATCGCGTGCGAGCCGGGCGACTTCCTCACGAAGGAGATGGGCGTCCTGCTCGCCGAGGTCGTCAGCGTCGACGACCGCGACGGTCACGTCATCGTCGGGCTCGACGCCGGCTACAACGTGGCGCCCGAGCACTTCATCTACGGCGAGCCGACGCCGGTGGTTCTCTGCCGAGCCGCGGATGCCCATCCCCACCAGGTCGTAACGGTGGCCGGCAACATCAACGAGGGCGACGACCTGTGGGCCGAGGATCAGCCCTTCCCCGAGGTGGACGAGGGCGACATCGTCGCGATCCTCCGCGTCGGCAGCTACAACCAGGCGATGCACCTCGACCACTGCCTCCGGCCGAGGGCCGGCGTGGTTGCGTTCGCCGAGCGCGCCTGAGCGCTACGCGGGGCAGGTGTCGGTGTGGAGCTGGGCGTTCGTCGGCGGATCCTGCGCGAGGAGCTGGGGGACCGTCACGGGCGTGAGACCCCGCGCCTCGATGAGATCGAGGATCCGGGGAAGCGCCCGCTGCGTCGTGCCGCGGCCCTCGTGGAGCAGGACGATGTCGCCGGCCGACAACGAGTCGCGCACCGTCCGGTAGATCTGGTCCGCGCTCGCGCCCTGCGAGTCGCGGCTGTCGATGCTCCACAGCACGGTCAGCATCCCGAGCGAGCGCACGTACGCATCGACGCGCGCGTCGTGCTGGCCGAGCGGCGGGCGGAACAACACCACGCGCTCGCCGCTCATGCGCGCGATCGCGCCGCGCGTCCGGGCGATCTGGGTCTGGAGCTCGGTCTGCGACATCCCGAGCATCGAGACGTGATCCCACGTGTGATCGCCGACCGCGCCGAGCCCGGCGTCGAGCGCCGGGAGGGCCTCGAAGCGCGATTCGCCGAGGAGCTTGCCGACGAGGAAGAAGGTCGCGGTCATCCCGCGTTCGCGAAGCAGCTGCACCGTCTGACGGGTGAGCACGCCCGGTCCGTCGTCGAACGTCAGCGCCACCAGCGGCTGTGTGCCGGCGCCGCAGCGCACGGGGCCGTCGGCGTTCAGCAGGCGGGCGTAGGTCCGGCCGGGGATGCCGGCGACGTCGGGAAGGGCGGTGGTGGTGGGCTCGCTCGGCTCGTTGCCCGCCGTCGCAGAGGGGCGTGCCGCGGCGTGAGCGCCCGGGGTCCCCCGTCGCTCCTGCGGATCGCCCGTGGAGCCTCGGCGACCGGCCACGGCGCCGACGGGGGACACGAGCAGGCCCGCGATCAGCGCGCTCAGCAACGCGCAGAAGGCAAGGAACCCCTTGCGCCGCGCGCGGGGGAGCACGGCGTGGGGACGGGGGATATCGAGTTCGGCCATGGGGAAACTGCGCGAGGAGCATAACCCACCGAGGGCGGCGCCCGCGCGCCGCCCTCGTCGTAGGTCGGTGTGCCTACCGCGCGCTCGGGAAGCCGAGGTCCACCTTGCTCGTCGAGGGGTCCGGCCAGCGCACCGTGACGGCCTTCTCTCGGGTCCAGAAGTGGATCCCCTCGGGGCCGTACATCTTGCTGTCGCCGAACAGTGACTCCTTCCAGCCGCCGAACGAGTAGAAGGCGAGCGGCACCGGGATCGGCACGTTGACCCCGGCCATCCCGACCTCGGCGTCGAACACGAACTGCCGGGCGGCGCCGCCGTCCCGGGTGAAGATCGCGGCCCCGTTGCCCCACCGGCTCCGGCGGATGAGCTCGACGCCCTGCTCGTACGTGTCCACCCGCACGACCGTGCCCACGGGCCCGAAGATCTCGTCCTGGTAGCAGGTCATGTCCGTGGTCACGCGGTCGATGACCGATGGCCCGACGAAGAAGCCCGTGCCCCACAGCGGGTGCTCGCGGCCGTCGACGAGGACCTCGGCACCCTGCTCGTGCGCGCCGTCGATGTACGAGACGACCCTGTCGCGGTGCTCGCGCGTGACGAGCGGACCCATCTCGTTCTCCGGGTCCATCCCGTCGCCGACCTTCAGCTTCGCGGTTCGCTCGAGGATCGCTTCCATCAGCGGATCTGCGATGTCGCCGACGGGCACGACCGTCGCGATCGCCATGCATCGCTCACCCGCCGAGCCGTTGATGGACGACACCGCTGCGTCCGCCGCCATGCCGACGTCGGCATCGGGCAGCACGATCATGTGGTTCTTCGCGCCGGCGAGCGCCTGCACGCGCTTCCCGTTCGCCGCACCCGTCGAATACACGTACTTCGCGATCGGCGTCGAGCCGACGAAGCTCACGGCCCTGACATCTGGGTGCTCGAGGATCCGATCGACGATCACCTTGTCGCCCTGCACGACCTGGAAGACACCCTCGGGAAGGCCGGCGTCGTGGAAGGCCTCGGCCAGCATCAGAGAGGCACCGGAGTCCTTCTCGGAGGGCTTGAGGATGAAGCAGTTGCCGGCGGCCATCGCCGCGGCGCACATCCACATCGGGACCATGGCGGGGAAGTTGAACGGCGTGATCCCCGCGACGACGCCGAGCGGCTGGCGCACCGAGTACAGGTCGATGCCGGTGGTGACCTGCTCGCTGTAGCCGCCCTTCAGCAGGTGCGGGAGGCCGGCGGCGAACTCGAGGAGCTCGACCCCGCGCTCGACCTCACCCATCGCGTCGAACAGGCACTTCCCGTGCTGACTCGTAACCATCTTCGCGATCTCGGTCTTCCGAGCGTCGAGCACCTCCCGCATCCGGAAGAACAGCGCGGCCCGCTTCGAGAGCGACAGGGACCGCCACTCGGGGAAGGCCTCCTTCGCGATCTCGACGGCTCGGTCGAACTCCTCGACGGTGGCGAAATCGACCTCGTGGGTCTGCTCGCCGGTCGCGGGGTTGAACACCGGGCCGGTGATGCCGGACTCCCCGGGTACGACCTTGCCGCCGATCCAGTGACTGATCCGCTCCACGGTTATCAGCTCCCTTCGGGACGTCCCTGGTCGTCGTTGCAGATGCTACCGGCCTCGTTCCCGAGCGTGACCAGGCCGAAAGGGCGAGCGAGCCGCCGTGACCAGGGCCGGATGGTCGAGCCCGGTCCGCCCGGGGAGGGTGGATAGACTGCCGGGAGCCGAGCAGGAGGTCATCAGCATGAGCGAGCTCTCCGCCCAGGAGATCGTCGATCTCTGCATCCGCCACACCCTCTACGACTGGCAGGCCCAGAGCGCCGTCAACCCGATCCCCGTCGAGACCGCGAAGGGCTGCGAGTTCTTCACGGTCGACGGGAAGCGCTACCTGGACTTCAACAGCCAGCTCATGGGCGTGAACATCGGCCACGGCGATCCGAGGATCATCCAGGCGATCAAGGACCAGGCCGATCAGCTCGCCTACATCACGCCGTTCGCGGCGACCGAGATCCGAGCCAAGCTCGGCAAGAAGATGGCCGAGATCATGCCGGGGGACCTGGACAAGGTGTTCTTCACGCTCGGCGGGGCCGAGGCGAACGAGAACGCGATCCGGCTCGCGAGGATGGTGACGGGGCGGCAGAAGATCCTCGCGCGCTACCGCTCGTACCACGGGGCGACGTTCGCGACGATCACGCTCACCGGCGACCCCCGCCGCTGGGCGAACGAGCCCGGGATGCCCGGCGTCGTGCACGTCCTGGACCCGTACCACGGGCCGGACCGCCCGGTCGACGACGCCGAGACGGCGCTCCGATACCTCGAGGAGACGATCATGCTCGAGGGCCCGAGCACGATCGCCGGTTTCATCCTCGAGCCGGTGACCGGCACGAACGGGATCCTCATCCCGCCCGACGGCTACCTGCAGGGCGTGCGCGAGATCTGCGACCGGCACGGCATCATGATGATCGCGGACGAGGTCATGTCCGGGTTCGGCCGCACGGGAGAGTGGTTCGCGGTGAACCACTGGGGCGTGGTGCCCGACATGATCACGATGGCGAAAGGCCTCACGTCGTCGTACGTGCCGCTCGGCGCGGTCGGCATGGGGCCGAAGGTCTACGACGCGTTCGCCGACCGCGTGTACTTCGGCGGCCTCACGTACAACTCGCACCCGCTCGGTCTGGCCGCGGCGCTCGCGATGATCGCGGCGTACGAGGAGGACAACACCTTCGAGCACGTCCGCAAGATGGGTGAGGTCATGCGGCGGCACCACCTCGAGCTGCAGGAGAAGCACCCGAGCGTCGGGCTCGTGCGCAACATCGGGCTGTTCGGGATCATCGAGCTCGTCCGCAACCGCGAGACGCTCGAGCCGATGGCCCCCTACACCGGGACGAGCGACGAGATGAAGGCCGTCGCGAAGTACCTCGGCGACCACGGGCTCTTCACCTTCTCGAGGTGGAACATCGTGATGACGAACCCGCCGCTCATCATCACCGAGGAGGAGCTC
>JBLNAW010000270.1:0-3788 GCA_050259555.1 Solirubrobacterales bacterium | reverse complement strand
GGAACGACTTCATCGAGCTCGCGACGAACACGGTGTTCCTCCTGCTCGACGTGCTGCTGCTGTTCGGCATCTTGTTCCACGGGCTGAACGGCGTGCGGGTGGCGCTGGTCGGCACCGGCATCGTCCCGGACAAGCAGAAGGCGTTGTTCTGGGCATTCACGGTGATCGGGACGCTCACGCTCGCGTACGGAGCCTTCCACGTCCTGGGGAGTGAGTGACGTGGACGTCGCCCCCACCCGTCTCCGTCCCGCCAAGCGCCGTCCCGTGCCCGGCGGCACGTCCGTCCGCGTCTGGCGATGGACGGTCGTCACCGGCGCCGCGCTGCTGGTGCTCCTCGTGGTCCACATGATCGCCCACCACTTCGTCGTCGAGTCGATCGGCGGCCTGCGGAGCTACCAGCAGGTGCTCGACTACATCAGCACTCCGGTGATCTTCACGATCGAGTGCTTCTTCCTCGTCACCGTGACCGCGCACGCGCTGATGGGCCTCCGGAGCGTCCTCTTCGACATGGCGGTCGAGGCTCGGACCCGGCGGCGGATCGACATCGGGTTGTGGGTGCTCGGTCTCGTGACGGTCGCGTACGGGTTCTTCCTCGTCGGCACGCTGGCGTCGCGCGCCTGAGGACGGTCGTGGTCGGGCTCGTTCTCGTCTCCCACAGCTGGAAGCTGGCCGAGGGCGCCGCCGAGCTCGCCCGTGAGATGGGCGGTCCGGACGTGAAGCTCGAGACCGCGGGCGGCCTCGATGCGCCCGACCATCCCGTCGGCACCGACGCGGTCCTCGTCGTGCAGGCGATCGAGCGCGCGTGGTCCGAGGACGGGGTCGTCGTGCTCATGGATCTCGGCAGCGCGGTGCTCTCTGCCGAGATGGCGCTCGAGCTGCTCCCCGACGAGCGGCGCGCGAAGGTCCTGCTCTGCGAGGCCCCGTTCATCGAGGGCGCCGTCGCGGCGGCCGTGACCGCGAAGCTCGGCGCGACCGCCGAGCAGGTCGCCGCCGAGGCGCGCGGCGGTCTCGAACCGAAGATCGCACATCTCGGCGGAGGCGCGCCGGCCGCCGAGCCAGCCGCGTTCGCGGACGCCGAGGCGCGCTCGATCCGGCTCGTGGTCGGGAACCCCCACGGGCTGCACGCTCGGCCGGCCGCCCGAGTCGTGCAGGTCGCGAGCGGCTTCGACGCCGACGTGCGGATCGCGAACCGCACGGCCGGGCGCGGCCCGGTGACCGCTCGGAGCCTGAACGCCGTGGCCACGCTCGGGGTCGGCCAGGGGGACGAGATCGAGGTGCTCGCGGCAGGCCCCGAGGCCGATCGCGCGCTCGACGCCGTGCGCGCGCTCGCCGGGCGCGGGTTCGACGAGGAGATCGCGGCCGTCGAGGAGCCGGCAGCGGTCGCCCTGCACGACGCCGCACCGCCCGGCGCGATCGCGGGGGTGCCCACGTCGCCGGGGGTCGCCCTCGGACCGGCCCGAAGGTTCCACCCACCCGTGCTCGAGGCGCCCGAGCGCGCGGCCGCCGATCCCGCCGCCGAGCTCGGCGCGTTCGAGGACGCGCTCGGAGCGACCGCGTCCGACATCGAGGCGCAGCGGACCGCGGTCGCCGGGCGAGCCGGCGCGTACCAGGCCGCGATCTTCGACGCCCACCGGCTGTTCCTGGCGGACGAGATGCTCCTCGAGCCGGTCCGTCGCGCGATCCGCGAGGACCACCGAGCCGCCCCCGGCGCGTGGAAGGCCTCGGTCGAGGCGATGGCCGCCGCGTGGGAGGCCCTGCCCGATGAGTACCTACGCGCCCGCGCGGCCGACCTGCGGAGCGTCGGGCTCCAGGTGCTCGCGCACCTCCTCGGCGTGCCGGTGCCGCGGCCGCGGCTCGCGGGCGCGGGGATCCTCGTCGCGCCCGACCTCACGCCGGCCGACGCGGCCGGGCTCGATCCGGCGTTCGCGCTCGGGATCGCGACGGCGTTCGGCGGTCCGACCTCGCATGCGGCGATCCTCGCCCGCTCGCTCGGCATCCCGGCGGTCGTGGGGCTCGGCGTCGATGCGCTCCGGGTCGCCGAGGGCACGGCGCTCGCGCTGGACGGCGACGCCGGGCTGCTCTACGTGCAACCGACGACGGCGCTGGCCGCCGAGCTCGAGGGGCGCCGTGTCGCCCGGGCCGAGGCCGACCGCATCGCGCGGGAGGGGGCGCGGGCGCCGGCGGTCACGCTCGACGGCGTGACGATCGAGGTCGCCGCGAACGTCGGCTCGCCCGAGGAGATCGCGGCCGCGCTCGAGGCGGGCTGCGACGGCGTGGGGCTGTTCCGAACCGAGTTCCTGTTCATGGAGCGGGCCCAGATGCCGACCGAGGACGAGCAGGAGTCCGCCTACCGTCGCGCGGCGGAGGCGCTCGGCGGCCGGCCGCTCCTGATCCGCACGCTCGACGTCGGCGCCGACAAGCCGCTCCCCTACCTAGCGCAGCCGCCCGAGGCCAACCCGTTCCTCGGTGTGCGCGGCCTCCGACTCGGTCTCGAGCGCCCGGACCTGCTCGAGACCCAGCTCCGCGCGATCCTGCGGGTGGCGGCGGACGGGCTCGCGATCCGCGTGATGTTCCCGATGGTGGCGACCCTGCGGGAGCTCCGGTCCGCGCGTGCGGCGGTCGAGGCCGCGGCGGCGGCGCTCGGCATCCCGGTTCCAGAGGGCCTGCAGGTCGGCATCATGGTCGAGGTGCCCTCGGCGGCGCTCACCGCGCCCGTCCTGGCCGCCGAGGCCGACTTCTTCTCGATCGGCACGAACGACCTCACGCAGTACGCGCTCGCGGCCGATCGCGGGAACGAGCGCGTGGCCGCGCTCTCGGACGCCCTGCACCCCGCCGTGCTCCGGCTCATCGCGGCCACGTGCGAGGCCGCGGCCGGGCACGGGCGCTGGGTCGGCGTCTGCGGGGAGCTCGCGGGCGACGCGCTGGCGACCCCGGTGCTGCTCGGACTCGGCGTGACCGAGCTCTCGATGAGCGCCCCGGCGATCCCGGGTGTGAAGGAGGCCGTCCGCGCGGTCGACCTGGACGGCGCGCGCGACCTCGCGGCCCTCGCGCTCGAGCTGCCGAGCGCCGAGGCCGTCCGCGACCTCCTGCGGGCCGAGACCCGCTGAACCGGGCTCGAGCGCTCGCGGGGTAGGATGCGCCCCGAGCGCCCGTGAGCGAAGCCGCCGACCGCCGTGCCGCGATCTTCCTCGAGGGGATCACCTACCTGCGGGCGATCCTCGTCCCGGTGATCATGTGGCTCGTCCTCGACGACCGGTCGTGGGCGGCCGACGTCGGGGGCTGGCTCTTCGCGTTCGCCGCGATCACCGACTTCTTCGACGGCTATCTCGCGAGGCGGTGGAAGCGCGTCACGGTGCTCGGCAACTTCCTCGACACGACCGCCGACAAGCTGCTGGTCTCGGGCGCGCTCGTCGCGCTCGTCGCGGTCGGGCGCGCATCGGCGTGGATCGCGTTCATCATCGTCGGCCGAGAGTTCCTGATCCTCGGCCTCCGCGGTGTCGTGGCCGCCGGCGGCGAGGTCATGAAGCCCTCGATCTGGGGCAAGCTGAAGGCGAACGTCCAGTTCATCGCGATCTTCCTCGCGATCGTGCGGTGGGGCGATCCGATCGGCGATCTGTACGTCGACCAGTGGGCGATGCTCGCGGCGGCGGTCGTGACGATCGGCTCGGGCGTGGAGTACCTCAAGCGGTTCGCGACCTCGATCCCGCGCTCGGCGCGAGCGGCGAAGAAGTAGGCGCGTGGCCGGTCCCGTCCTCGTGACCGGCGGCTCGGGATTCGTGGGCGGCGCG
>JBLNAW010000269.1:0-8350 GCA_050259555.1 Solirubrobacterales bacterium | reverse complement strand
CGACCTCGTGCCCGATCTTCTGGGGCGACGAGGGGTACGTGGGACCCGCGGCGATCGTCCAGGCGCACCGCTTCATCTACGACTCGCGCGACCACGCGGGCAAGGAGAGGCTGCAGATCCTCTCGGACAAGACCGGTGTGTTCCGGTGTCGGACGACCTTCAACTGCACCGAGGCGTGCCCTCGCGGCATCGAGGTCACGAAGGCGATCCAAGACGTGAAGCGCTCGATCCTGTTCGACCGCTTCTGAGTCGCCCGACGGGTCGGCGTATCGTGGGCCGGTGACGGTCCCCTACGATCGCGCGAGCATCGCGGCCAACTTCGACGCGTACGGCGACGCCGAATGGGATCGGCACGAGCAGACACCCTTCGCCCGTGTCTCGTTCCACATCCACCGGCACTACCTCGAGCGGTTCGTCCGGTCCGGGGACCGCGTGCTCGAGGTCGGCGCCGGCGCCGGGCGGTTCACGGTCGAGCTCGTCCGTCTGGGCGCCTTGGTCACGGTGACGGACATCTCGGCCGAGCAGCTGCGGCTGAACGAGGGTCATCTCGCGGAGGCCGGCCGGGAGCACGGGGTCGAGGATCGCCGGGTCGCCGACGTCCTGGACCTGTCGGCCTTCCCGGATGGCAGCTTCGACGCGGTCGTCTGCTACGGCGGGCCACTCAGCTGGGTGCTCGACGAGGCCGACCGGGCCCTCGACGAGCTCCTGCGGGTGACGAGGCCGGGCGGCCATGTGTTGCTCGGCGTGATGTCGAGGTTCGGCTCCCTGCGCGCCTTCCTCGCCGCCGCCGACGCCGAGATCGCGGAGTTCGGCGTCGAGGAGATGCACCAGATCGTGGAGACCGGCTTCCTCCCCGAGAACCATTCGACCCTGGGACCGATGCACCTCTACACGTGGGAGGAGCTCCGGGCCCTGCTCGAGCGCCACCCGTGCGAGATCGTGGCCGCCTCGGCCGCGAACTCGCTGTCGATCGGGAACGACCAGACCTGCGAGCGCTGGCTCCGCGAGGACCCTGCGATGTGGGAGCGGTTCCTCGACTGGGAGATCGCTGCGTGCGCCGAGCCCGGTGCGCTCGACGGCGGCACCCACCTCATCGCCGTGGTCCGCGCTCGCTGAGCGAGGCGGCGAAGGCCCCGCGGGGCCCGGGACCGGTGGACTCGCCTCGGACACGCGAGAGGCGTAGAACGGTCGTACGGCAACGTGACGGAGGTCGAGATGCAGGCGAAGGTCGGCGATCACATCGTCGTCGAGTCCGAGACCGTCGGAACGCCGACGCGGCAAGGCGAGGTCCTCGAGGTGATCCAGGGCGAGGTCGGCGTCCGGTTCCACGTGCGGTGGGAGGACGGCCACGAGACCACCTTCACGCCGAGCGCCGGCAGCGTCCGCGTGCTCGCGAAGGCCCGCCCGAAGACGCGCTCGAAGCGCTGATCAGTGCGGGTGGTGGTGCCCCTGCGGACCCCGACCGGGGTCCCCGCCGGGGACCTGTCAGCACCCCGGCTGCCCGGCGTGGCCGCAGCAGCCCTTGAACAGCAGGAACGCTCGAGCGCGATTGCGCAGCGTGAGTCCGACCTTGGTCCAGAACGGGCCTTCGAACTCGCGCCAGTTCGTGAAGAAGCTCCGGACGCGGTACCCCAGGTGCTCGCGGAAGGTCGCCATCGGCTCGATGCTACCTGCGCTCGCGCGAGGGACTAGGCGCCGGCCGGCAGGCGGAGCTCCTCGGGCAGCAGCTCGTTCTTGCGCCACGGCGGGACGGCCGTGCTGTAGTAGTCTCGGGCCTCGCAGTCGTTCACGACCCAGACCGGGAAGTCCTCGACCTCCATCTCGCGGATCGCCTCGGGGCCGAGCTCGGGGAACGCGATCACCGTCTGCGCGCGGATCTGGAGCGCGGCGAGCGCGCCCCCGCCGCCGAGCGCGGCCATGTAGACGCCGGTGTGCTCCTTCAGGGCTTCGCGGACGGAGGGGCCTCGGCCGCCCTTGCCGACGATCCCCTTCATCCCGACCTCGAGCATCCGGGGCGTGTACTTGTCCATCCGGCTCGCGGTGGTCGGTCCGGCCGCGCCGATCGCGTGACCCGGCTTCTCGGGGCTCGGACCGACGTAGTAGACGATCTGCCCGGTCGGGTCGAACGGCAGCTCCTGCCCGGCATCGAGCATCTCGACCATCAGCTTGTGCGCCGCGTCTCGCGCCGCGTACATCGTGCCCGAGATCAGCACCACGTCGCCGGCCTCGAGCTGGCGAACGTCCTCGTCGGTCAGCGGCGCGCGGATCCGCTTCTTGCCGTCTTCCAGCAGCTCCACGGACATCTCAGATCACCCTCGTTCCCGTCCGGTGCGCGTGGCACTCGATGTTCACGGCCACGGGCAGCGATGCGATGTGCGTCCCCATCGTCTCGACGTGCACGGCGAGGACGGTCTGGGTCCCGCCGAGCGACTGCGGTCCGATCCCGAGCGCGTTGCACTGCTCGAACAGCTCGGCTTCGAGCTGCGCGAACCTCGGATCGGGGTTCGGCAGGCCGACCTTGCGCATCAGGGCTCGCTTGGCCAGGATCGCCGCGTACTCGAAGTTGCCGCCGATGCCCACGCCGATGATCCCGGGCGGGCAGGCGTCCGGGCCCGCGTCGGCGACGGCCTTCAGCACGAAGGCCTTGACGCCCTCGACGCCGTCCGAGGGCTTCAGCATCGCGTGGCGGCCCTTGTTCTCGGAGCCGCCGCCCTTCGCGTCCACCTGGATCCGGATCTGGTCGCCCGGCACGATCCGCGTGTGCACGAACGCCGGCGTGTTGTCGCCCGTGTTCTTCCGCTCGAAGAGCGGGTCCACCACGATCGACTTGCGCAGGTAGCCGTCCGCGTAGCCGGTCCGGATGCCCTCGTGGATCGCGTCGACCAGATCGGCGCCCACGATGTGCACGTCCTGGCCGACGTCGATGAACACGACGGAGGAGCCCGTGTCCTGGCAGTAGGGGTACTCGCCCTCGGCGGCGAGCTCCGCGTTTCGGAGCACGAGGTCCAGGATCTGGCGCCCGAGCGGTGACTCCTCGCTCGAGCGCGCCCGCCGGACCGCCGCGACGAGGTCCTCGGGCACCGTGTAGTTGATCTCCATGCAGAGCTCCCGGACCGCCCGGGTGATCTCCGCCGCGTCGATCTCGCGCAGGTCGCCCATCACACGCCATCCTCTCAACGGCTGCTCGGGCATCGTAGCGCCGGTGCTTCCGCGCCTAGGGTGGCCGTGCGACACTGCCGAACGTGCCCGAACGTCCCGAGATCCTCTCGACCGCCCGCCCGAGCGCGACCCGCCTGTGGGGTTTCCTGTGCCTGGTCGCCGGGGCGCTGCTGGCGGGCCTCGGGGCGACCCGCGATTGGGCGGTGGTCGGGTTCCCGGGCGATGCCAAGGGTGTCGCCGACGTCTCGGTGAAGGGCACGGACGTCTGGGAGGGCAAGGTCGTGCTCGCGGCGGCCGTGGTCGCGCTCGTCGTGATGCTCGTGGTCCGCCTGGTCCGGAGCACGGAGACCCGCCGCATCCTCGCGTTCGGCATCGCGACCCTCGGGGCGCTCGTGCTCGCGCTCGCCCTGTCGGTCGCCGTGCGGACGGACGCGCGATTCGGCGGCGCCGAGGGCCTCGACGACATGGCCGCGAACCTCGCGAAGCAGCTCGGCGAGGATCCGGCCGCGGTCCGCACGCAGCTCGAGCAGCAGTTCGGCAAGCAGCTGCGGGTCGACCTCGGATCCGGGGTCTGGGTCGCGGCGGCGGGCGGCGTCCTCATCGACGTCGGCGGCGCGCTGACGCTCGCCTGGGTCCGCCGGCGTGGGTCCTCCGAAGCTCAGGCCGGGTAGCGCGGGAACTACAGCTCGCCGAGGTCGGCGCACTTGGCGCGGATGCCCTCGGCCGCGGTGCGGAGCGCCGCGAGCTCGTCGTCGTTGAGGTCGAGCTCGACGATCTCGGCGACTCCCGCCCTCGACAGGCGCACGGGCACGCCGACGTAGACGTCCGAGATGCCGTACTGGCCGGTCACCCAGGCGCAGACCGGCAGGATCTCGCCGGTCTCCCGGACGATCGCCTCGACCATCCGCGTGGCCGATGCCGACGGCGCGTAATAGGCGCTCCCCTTCTTGAGGAGGGCGACGATCTCGGCGCCGGCGTCCCGCGTGCGATCGTAGAGGCGCGCGAGCGCCGCCTCGTCGACGAGCTCGGTGAGCGGCTTGCCCGAGACGGTGGCCTGGCGCGGCAGCGGGACCATCGACTCGCCGTGCGAGCCGAGCGTCATCGCCTCGACCTCGAGCGGCGAGACGCCGAGCTCCTCGGCGATGAAGAAGCGCAGGCGCGCCGAGTCCAGGACCCCGGCCATCCCCATCACGCGCTCCTTCGGGAAGCCGGAGACCTCGGCCGCGAGGAACGTCATCTCGTCGAGTGGGTTCGTGACGTCGATGACGATCGCGTCGGGCGAGCCCGGGGCGACCTGCTCGACCACGCTCCGCACGATCCCTGCGTTCTTGCCGAGCAGATCCATCCGGCTCATCCCCGGCTGGCGCGGGAAGCCCGCCGTGATCACGACGATGTCCGAGCCGGCGGTGTCCGCGTAGTCGTTCGTGCCGACGATCGCGGGCTCGAACCCGACGATCGGGCTCGACTCCTTGATGTCGAGGGCCAGGCCCTCGGGGAGCCCCTCGATGATGTCGATGAGGACCACCTCGCCGAGACCGCGCTCCACGAGCCGCACGGCCGTGCTCTGGCCGACGAACCCGCTCCCGATGACCGTGATCCGCATGTCGAGGGCTCCTTCAGGTCGGGCGAACCTCCGCATCCTATCGTCCGACCTCGGGGAGGGCTCGCCGAGCCCATGAGGCTGTCCGCGTTCCGCGGTAGGCTCATCGGGTTCAGCTGCGTGACCCGACAGGTGGGAGCCCCGGAGTGGCCGAGAAGGGACTGCGCGAGGTCGTCGCCGCGGCGACGAGCATCTCCGACATCGACGGCGCCCGCGGGCGCCTGTGGTACGTGGGCTACGACATCCACGACCTGGCCGCGAACGCGACCTACGAGGAGGTCGTCCACCTCCTCCACCAGCTCCACCTGCCGAGCCGGACCGAGCTGGACGCGCTCACCGATTTCATGATCGAGGAGCGCGAGATCTCGCGGTTCCTCCGGGACATGATGCCGACCCTCGCGCAGCAGACCTCGCCGATGTCGATGCTGCGCACGAGCGTCTCGGCGGCCTCCGCCTACGACCCCGACGGCTGGGACAACTCGGCCGAGGCCAACGGGCGCAAAGCGTATCGCCTGATCGCGAAGACCCCGACGCTGCTCGCGATGTACCACCGCATGCGGACGGGGCAGGAGATCGTCCCGCCCAACCCGAAGCTCACGCACGCCGGGAACTTCCTGTGGATGCTCCTCGGCGAGGAGCCGTCGCCCGAGGACGCGGACGTGCTCGACACGACCTTCACGCTCTACGCCGACCACACGATGAACGCCTCGACGTTCACGGCCAGGATCATCGCCTCGACGCTCTCGGACATGTTCTCGGCGATCACCGGCGCGATCGCGGCCCTCAAGGGCCCGCTGCACGGCGGCGCGAACGAGGAAGCGATGAAGATGCTCGAGGAGGTCGTCACGCCCGATCGTGCCGCGGCCTACGTCGCCGACCGGCTCGAGCGCAAGCAGAAGATCATGGGGTTCGGGCACGCGGTCTACAAGACGATGGACCCGCGCGCGGTCGTGCTGAAGAAGCTGTCACGAGAGGCCGGCGAGCGCCACGACGACCTGCGCTGGTACGAGGTCTCGGAGGCGATCGAGCGCACCGTGACCGAGCAGAAGGGCCTGCACGCGAACGTCGACTTCTACGCCGCGAGCGTGTACCACGTGCTCGGGATCCCCACCGACCTCATGACGCCGATCTTCGCGCTCGCGCGCATGGCCGGCTGGACCGCGCACGTGCGCGAGCAGTACGCGGACAACCGCGTGATCCGCCCGGACTCCGAATACGTCGGGCCTCGGCACCAGCGCTACGTGCCGATCGACGAACGGTAGCGCGGCTCAGACCGGAGGCGCCGGCGGCATGATCGACGGAGGCGGCGGAACCGCCGCACCCCGACCGCCGCTCGAGGCCGCGTCCCACGCCCGGTTCAGGTGCGCCTGGATGTAGATCCCGTTCGCGAGCGAGAACACCAACATGATGACGATCGTGATCGCCGGCTCGACCGTCTGACCTATCCCGACGCGCTCCTCGAGCGCCTGGACGTGGTTCGCGGTGTTCCACATCGCGATGAACGGCGGGACGATGATGAGCCAGCCGAAGATCATGGCCATCAGCGAACGCGTGGGGCTGATCGACTCGTCGTGCTGGACGAGCCGCAACTCGTCGTTGATCTTCCAGTACCAGTAGAAGAAGTAGATCCCCAGGGTGATGATGGTCAGCCCCAGGACGCCCAGCGGGTTGCGCTTCAGGTAGGGCCTGCCCTCGATGTTCACGGTCTCGGCCATCGGGATCCCCCTCGCTTCGTCGGACGCTTGCGGACAGTCTAGGCGGGGCGAGGCAGGAGGCCAGCACCCTCGACCACCGCGCGCACGCTCTCCTCGTGGCCCATCCCCATCACGTGCACGCCGGCGATGCCGGCGAGGCCTCGGAGCCGACGGATCACCTCGACGCACTGCGCCACACCCACCGCGGGGGCTTCGTCCCCCGCCGCCTCGAGCGCCTGCACGAGATCGCGCGGCACGGTGACACCCGGCACCTTCTCGTCGAGGAAGCGCGCCTGCTTCGCGCTCACGAGCGGCGCGACGCCGGCGATGAGCGTGGCCCGCTCGACGACGCCACGCGAGCGGACGATCTCGACCCACCCGGCGAGGGCGTCGACGTCGTACACGATCTGCGTCATCACGAAGTGCGCGCCGGCGTCGAGCTTCCCCTCGAGCCGAGCCGGATCGTAGCTCGGCGCGAGCGGGACGTCGGCCACGCCGATGAAGAAGCGCGGTGGATCCTCGACCTCGGTCCCCGAGAGCAGGCGGCCGTCCTCGCGCAGGCCGGCCGCGAGCCGAACGAGCTCCTCGACCGTGACGTCGCTCACGGCGGCGGCCTCGGGATGGTCGCCCACCCCGACCGGATCGCCGGTCAGGCAGAACAGGTTCCGGGCGCCGAGCGCCCAGCCGCCGAGGAGATCCGCGGTGAGACCGAGGCGGTTGCGGTCGCGGCACGTGAGCTGCATCGTCGGCTCGAGCCCGGCCGCCGCCACGAACGCGACGCCCGCCACGGGCGACATGTGGGCGGCGGCGCGCGGGTTGTCGGTGACGTTCACCGCGTCCGCGTACCCGACCAGCTGACGGGCCTGGGCTCGGACGACGCCGCCGTCGGCCGAGCGCGGTGGAACGACCTCGGCCGTCACGCAGAAGGTGCCGGAGCGGGCGAGTCGTTCCAGACGGCTCTCGGCCGTCACCGCTGCGCTGCCTGCCTCTCCGCGGCGGTCACGGTGTTCGCGAGGAGCATGGCCACGGTCATCGGGCCGACGCCGCCGGGGACCGGCGTGATCGCGCCCGCGACCTCCTTCACGCTCTCGAAGTGCACATCGCCGATGAGCCCGCCGCCCGGCGCGCGGTTCGTCCCGACGTCGATCACGGTCGCGCCGGGCTTCACCATGTCCGCCGTGATCATCTCGGCCTTGCCCGCCGCCGCGACGACGATGTCGGCACGGCTGGTGTGGCTCGCGATGTCGCGCGTCTTCGTGTGACAGATCGTCACGGTCGCGTTCGCGCGCTCGTGCCGCTGCGCGAGCATGATCGCGAGCGGCATCCCGACGAGGTCGCCGCGGCCGACGACGCAGACGTCGGCGCCAGCGATCGGCGTCTCGGAGCGGACGAGGAGCTCGACGATCCCGAACGGGGTGGCCGGCAGGAACACCGCGTGGCCGCGGGACATGAACCCGACGTTCGTGGGGTTCAACCCGTCGACGTCCTTCGCCGGGTCGACCGCCTGCTGCACCGCGAACTCCGAGACGTGATCGGGGACCGGGAGCTGGACGATGATCCCGCTGATCCTCGGGTCCTTGTTGAGCCGCTCGATCTCGGCGAGGACCTCCTCCTCGGGGACGTCGGCCGGCAGGTCGACACGCTCGGAGTAGATCCCGGCCTCCGCGCACGCCTTCTGCTTCATGCCGACGTACACCGCCGAGGCGGGGTGGTCCCCGACCAGGATCGCCGCGAGCCCCGGCTGCGCGCCGGCCTCGGTGAGCGTCTTCGCCCGAACGGCGACCTCGGATCGGACCTGCGCCGCGATCGCCTTGCCGTCGATGATCTTCGCTGTCATGCAGGCATCCTATGTCTCGGGGGTCGGCTCGAGACCGACCGCAGGTCAGTGCCGGAAGTG
>JBLNAW010000268.1:0-7156 GCA_050259555.1 Solirubrobacterales bacterium | reverse complement strand
TGGGCCCGAAGCCGTAGGCTGGCCGGTGGGTCGGCGCCTCGGCGCCTCCGCCGCTATGACGACCAACGATCAGCGATACCGGGTGCTGCACCGATACATGCTCCTGTCGCTCGCGACCGCCCTCGCGACGATGGCGATCAAGGGCGTCGCCGCCCTGATCACGGGATCGGTCGGCCTGCTGTCCGACGCTCTCGAGTCCGTGGTCAACCTCACCGCTGCGATCGTCGCGCTCTTCGCGCTGCGGGTCGCCGAGCGTCCGGCCGACCACAACCACGACTTCGGGCACGGGAAGGCCGAGTACCTCTCGGCGGGGGTCGAGGGTGGGATGGTGTTCCTGGCGGCCGCGGCGATCGTCTGGACCTCGGTGCGGCGCCTGATGGACCCGATGCCCCTCGATCGAACCGGTATCGGCCTCGCGTTGTCGTCGGTCGCGGCGCTCATGAACCTCGGTGTCGGTCTCGCGCTGATCCGCGGGGGTCACCGTCATCGGTCGCTGGTGCTGGAGGCCGACGGGAAGCATCTGCTCACCGACGTGTGGACCACCGGCGGCGTCCTCGTCGGCATCGCGCTCGTCGCGCTGTTCGATCTCGAGATCCTCGACCCGATCGTCGCCCTGCTCGTCGGCGTGAACATCCTGTGGATGGGCTACCGCCTCCTGCGCCGGTCCGTCGTGGGCCTGCTCGACGCCGCGCTGCCACCCGAGGCCGTCCTCCGCGTCCATGCTGTGACCGACCGATACCGGGAGACCGAGCCGGTCGACTTCGACGCGATCCGCACGCGCGAGTCGGGTCAGCACCGTTTCGTCTACCTGACCGTGCTCGTTCCGACCGAGTGGACCGTCGGCCGCGTGCACGAGCTCTCCGAGCGCATCCAGGCGGACATCGAGCGCGAGCTGCCCGGAGGGATGACATTCGTCCAGGTCGCCCCCCGACCCGATCCGGTCCGTGAGGCGGGCGAGTGATCGCAGGAGGGTCTAGCCGTCGCCGGTCGGCGGCGCGCCCGGGAGCGATGTGAGCCGCCAGAGCGCCGCGAGGCCGACCTCGGTCCCCGGCCAGTGCCGCCGGATCGCCTCCGGCCCCGCGCGGCGGATCACCGAGCGCAGCGCGGCGCCCGCGATCACGACGTCGTCGGCGTACCCGATGACGGGCAGGAAGTCCGGCACGAGGTCAAGGGGGAACGCGAGGTAGGCGAGCAGGAGCCACAGGCGCACGCGCACGCCGCGGGGGAGCGTTCGGTCGCTCGCGATCCGGCGGAGCATCCGTAGGGTGTCGGGTAGGACCCGGATCGCCTCGCGAGCCGTGCCCTCGCTGGGTTTCCGAGCGAGGAGGTAGCCGACCAGGAGCACCCACGCGACGGCGAGCGCCCCGAGGATCCCGATCGCGACCCGCAGGATCACGGTGCCCATCTTCCCTTCACGGTCCTATCATCGGCTGGTGGAGGACTGGCGCGGGGCGCTGCGCGGCGATCCGCTCCCCTGGCTCCTCGATGAGGAGACCCCCGCGGTGCGTCATCTCGCGCTGCGGATGCTGCTCGGCGAGTCCGAGGATGCCCTGGTCGTCCGCCGGGCGCGCTCGGCCGCGATGCGCTCGGGCCCGATCGCGGCGATCCTCGACGCGCAGGAGCCCGAGGGCTGGTGGGTCAAGCCCGGACCGGGGTACGCCCCGAAGTACACGGGGACGGTGTGGAGCGTGATCTTCCTGGATCGTCTCGGCGCCGACGGCCGCGACGCGCGTGTCGCGCGGGCCTGCCGGTACGTGCTCGAGCACACGCAGGCGACGAACGGCGGCTTCGCGGCCTCCGGGCGGATCGACGCGTCCACGCCGCCTCCCGCCTCGAGCACGATCCATTGCCTGAACGGCAATCTGCTCCGCGCGGTCATCGGTTTCGGATGGCTCGACGACCCCCGGGTCCGCCGATCGATCGAGTGGCAGTCGCGATCGATCACCGGCGAGGGGTTCGACGGCTACCTCCGTTCGGGCACGAGCGGTCCCGGGTTCGCTTGCGCGGCGAACGATCATCTCCCGTGCGCGTGGGGGGCCATCAAGGCGCTGCGGGCGCTCGCCCGGGTCCCGCCCCGTCGCCGAGGCCCACACGTGCGACGTGCGGTCGACGCCGGCGCGGCGTTCCTGCTCTCGCGAGATCCCTCGGTCGCCGACTACCCGATGGGGTACGGCAACACGCGACCGAACGGCTCGTGGTTCAAGCTCGGCTTCCCGAGCGGCTACGTCACCGACGTCCTGGAGAACCTCGAGGTCCTGTGCGAGCTCGGGCACGGCCGCGACCCACGGCTGGCGAACGCGCTCGAGCTCGTCGGCTCGATGCAGGGTCCCGACGGCAGGTGGCGGAACCGGTACGCCTACAACGGCAAGACCTGGACGGACATCGAGCGTCAGGGCGCCCCGAGCAAGTGGGTGACGCTCCGCGCGTGCGCCGTGCTCAAACAGGCGCTCGGCTGAGCGTCACCCGACCCGTCGGTCCTCAGGCCTCGATCTTGTGGCCGCAGCTCGGGCAGAAGTGCGCGTCCGTTTCGAGCTTGAACCCGCAGTTCGGGCAGAAGTGCTGGTGCTCGGCCGACGTGCCGCTCGGCGGCGCGGCCGGCGCGGGTCCGGGGACGATCACCGGCGGCGGCGCGGTCACCGGCGGGGTCGTCACCTGGGGTGCGACCGGTGCCGTCGGCTGGAACCCGATCGACCTCGCGGCCTCGGCGGTCGTCGGCGCCGGAGCGCCGACGACCTGCAGCGGCGGCTGCGGCGGCTGCGCCTGCTGCGCTCCCGGGCCGCCCTTGCGGCGAGACATGAAGAACAACGCGCCCCCGATCACGACGACCGCGGCGACGATGCCGAGGATGGCGACCACCGGGAAGCCCCCGCCCTTGTCGGCAGGCGTCTGCCCGCCGTTCGAGCCGGTCGCGCCGCTCGGGGCCTCGGTCTGATCCGCGAGCGCCTTCGAGGCCTGGACCTTCCAGTCCTGTGCCTGCTGGTGCGTCGGTGAGAGCGCGAGCACCTCGTCGAACTTGTCGATCGCCGTCCGGTAGTCGCCCTGGAAGTACGCGTCGAGACCGGCGCGGTACGCGACGTCGATCGGCCCGAGCTCGTTCGTGACGCCGTTCTGCGCGAGCATCTCCGTCACGATCGAGGCCGGCGTGATGAAGTTGAACGCCTCGGTCTCACCGACGATCCCGAACGAGTTCACCCCGACGACCTCGCCGTTCAGGTTGACGGTCGGACCGCCGCTCATCCCGCCCGACATCGCGGCGCTGATCTCGTAGACGGGGAGCAGCCCGCCCTCACGCGTCTTCTCCGCGTTGATCTGGCCGTCCTTGAAGGTGGGCTCGTACGAGGTGTCCGTGACCTGGTCCGTGGAGCCCGGGTACCCGACCGACAGCACGTCGGTGCCCACGGTGATCCCCGCCGTTGGCGCGAGGAGCACCGCCGGCAGATCGGTCGCCTCGATCTTCAGGAGCGCGCCGTCGCCCTCGCTCCACGGGCTGTAGTCGACGAGCCGCGCGGTGTAGGAATCACCGGCCTTCTGGCCGCCGGCCGCCACGCCCCGCTGGACGAAGATCTCGAGGTCGGGGTCGGATCCCTTCTCCGAGCCCTCGACGCCCCAGAGCAGGTGCGCCTCGTCGAGCCACGCCTGGAAGTCCTTCTTGTAGATGTACCCCTGGTCGATGAGCCACTGGACGGCGTACCGCAGCGCGGTGTCCCTCGCTCCCTCTTCGCCGTGGTCGACGCAGTGGCCCGCGGTGACGACGTACCCGTTGGGGTTCACGACGAACCCGGTGCACCGCGTGCTCCACTCGAAGGCATATCCATCGTTCACGTATCCGGTGAAGTAGCCCTGGAGGGACGACCCCTTCGGGACCCGCACCCAGGCCTTCCAGTGCTGCTCGATGTAGACGACCGCCGGCGAGACGAGGGCCGCGGTCTTCTGCGCCGGCGTGCCGACCGTGACAGGCGCCGGGCTCGTCGTCTGCGCCCCGGCGCCGGACATCCCGGCGAGCACGGCGAGGCACGCGGCGAGCGGCAGGAGTGCGCGGAACGCACGTCGAGACATCGGAACCCCCTTCGTTCGGTCGTCGGGGCGACTCTACCCCCACGACAACCTTTCGGCGGGGCTTACGTCGCGCTTGACGGGCGGCATAGGGGATCGGCGAGGGTCCTCGCAGACGGGCCTCGAGGCGCCCGATGATTGGTAGATTGCGGAGCCCATGGAGATGCCACCGGAACTCGCGAACCGTCCGCCGCGGGGCCCCGGCCACGAGCCGACGGCCACCCTCACCCTCGAGGCGTACCTGCGTCTGAAGGGCGAGCTCGACGACCTGAAGGAGACCGGCCGGCCGTACCTCTCCGAGCGCATCAAGGCCGCTCGCGAGCACGGGGACATCAGCGAGAACGCCGAGTACGACGCCGCGAAGAACGAGCAGGGACTGATGGAATCGCGGATCCGCAACCTCGAGCGGATGCTGAGGGATCCCGACATCATCGAGGCACCCCCGGCCTCGGACGTGGTGGCGGCCGGCATGCTCGTCACGATCCGCCCCCTCGACGAGGACGAGCCCGAGGACGAGACCTACCTCCTCGCCGACCACGCCGAGGAGCGCGCGCCCGGCGTGCGCACGATCACGACGACCTCCCCGCTCGGCATCGCGCTCATGGGCAGGGCGCTCGACGACGAGATCGCGTACGAAGCACCGGGCGGCACGTTCCACTACCTCGTCCTCGCGATCGAGCCCCGCGGCTGAGGGCCCTCGAGCCGCCGAGCGCTCGGCGGGGTAGCCTGCGGAGCGGATGACCGCCCCACGCGAGGACCGGCGAGGCGAGACGGCCCGGGAGATCCCCCGGCCCCGCGACATGCCCCCGCCGCGCGAGGGCGACGGTGCCGCCGCGCCGGCGATGCGCCGGATCTTCGACTGGCCGTTCCGGGCGATCCTCGCGGGGGTCGTGGCGATCGGCCTCTCGGCGATGCAGCTCACGTTCCTCGGCCTGGTGACGAACGCGGTGATCGGGTGGCTCCTCGTCAAGGGGTACGGGCTCGTCCCGGGCTTGCTGCTGATCCCGGCCGGCCTGTTCGACCTCCTCGACGGCGCGGTCGCACGGCTCCGCGGGACGGCGAGCCGGTTCGGCGCGTTCACCGACGCGGTGCTCGACCGCGTCTCGGACATGATCCTGTTCGGGTGCACGTTCTGGATGCTCTCGGGGCAGGGGCATCGGCTGGAGGCAGGCCTGGCCCTCGCCACGCTCGTGATCTCGCTCACGGTGAGCCACATCCGCGCCGAGGCCGAGGCGGCCGGCATCTCGCTCTCGGAGGGCTTGTTCCAGCGGCTCGAGCGCTACCTCGCGATGCTGCTCGGTCTCACGGTCCCCGGGATGCTCCTGCCGATGCTCCTGCTCCTCACGGTGCTCGGCGGTTTCACCGTGCTCCAGCGCGGGTGGAACGCGCTCACGCGGGCGGTGGGTCCGACGCCCGAGGCGACCTGAGATGGACGCGAGCTTCCTCCGCGTCGCCTCGCTCGCCGAGATCCCCGAGGGAGAGCTGCGCGCGTTCGAGCTCCCCTCGGTCCGGATCGCGATCGCCCACGTCGAGAACGAGCTCTTCGCGTTCGGGGACGAGTGCACGCACGAGGGGTGCTCCCTGGCCGAGGGCGAGCTCGGCGAGGCCGAGGAGACCGTGATCTGCCCCTGTCACGCGAGCGAGTTCGATCTCCGCACGGGCGAGCCGGTCGAGGGTCCGGCCGAAGATCCCGTGCCACGGTTCTCGGTCCGAGCGACGGACGACGGCTGGGTCGAGGTGGGACCGCCGGCCGAAGCCTGATCGCGAGGAGCCGCCGCCGGCCCGCTGACCCTGGCGAACGACCCGTCCGAACCGCTACGCTCGGCGTCCGTTCCCCGATCGACGAGGAGGCACCGGTGACCGACCGCACCCGTTTCGACCTGCCCGAGGCGGAGCTTCCCTCGGCGTGGTTCAACATCATGCCGGATCTCGCGAGCGTGACGCAGCCGTTGCCGCCGCTGCACCCGGGGACGCTCGAGCCGGTGACGCCCGACCTCCTCGCGCCCCTGTTCCCCGAGGCGCTCATCATGCAGGAGGTCTCGACCGACCAGTGGATCGACATCCCCGGCCCGGTGATCGACATCTACCGCCTGTGGAGGCCCTCGCCGCTGCAGCGCGCGACGAGGCTCGAGCAGGCGCTCGGCACGCCGGCGCACATCTACTTCAAGTACGAGGGGACCTCGCCGGCCGGGTCCCACAAACCGAACACCGCGATCGCGCAGGCCTACTACAACAAGGAGGCCGGTGTCCGGCGCATCTCGACCGAGACCGGTGCGGGGCAATGGGGTTCGGCGCTCTCGATGGCGTGCCGGTTCTTCGACCTCGAGTGCCTCGTCTACATGGTGAAGGCCTCGTTCGAGCAGAAGCCGTACCGACGGATCTTCATGGAGACGTTCGGCGCGACGGTGATCCCCTCGCCATCGGACACCACGAACGCGGGTCGTGGGATCCTCGCCGAGCACCCCGACTCGACGGGGTCGCTCGGCATCGCGATCAGCGAGGCGATCGAGATCGCGGCGACGAACGAGGACACGAACTACTCGATCGGCTCGTGCCTGAACCACGTCCTGCTCCATCAGACCGTGATCGGTCTCGAGGCGCAGAAGCAGATGGAGCTCGCCGGCGAGGTGCCCGACGTCGTGATCGGCTGCGTCGGCGGCGGCTCGAACTACGGAGGCCTCGCCTATCCGTTCATGGCCGGCAAGCTCCGCGGGCAGACGCCCGACATGCGGTTCCTCGCCACCGAGCCGGCGGCGTGCCCGACCCTCACGAAGGGCCGGTTCGCGTACGACTTCGGCGACACCGCCAAGATGACCCCGCTCCTGCCGATGTACACGCTCGGGCACGACTTCGTGCCGGCGCCGGTGCACGCCGGCGGGCTCCGGTACCACGGCGACTCGCCGTCCCTCTCGCTCCTCGTGAAGGAGGGGTACATGGAGGCGGTCGCGTACACGCAGAACGAGGTGTTCGAGGCCGCGCTCCTCTTCGCGCACGCGCAGGGCATCGTGCCCGCGCCCGAGTCCGCGCACGCGATCCGCGGCGCGGTGAACGAGGCGATCGCGGCACGCGAAGCGGGCGAGGAGCGCGTGATCCTGCTCGGGCT